>JAYQGD010000293.1:0-4237 GCA_038140415.1 Rhodospirillaceae bacterium | reverse complement strand
CCATATGCATGGCCAGCCGCTTCTCAACCAGTGCCGCGGTCCGCCAGTTCGCGCCCGGAATCTTGTCGAGTTTCACCTTAATGCCGATTTTGGCCAGTGACTCTTGTATCAAAAGGCACGTCGGTTCCTGCCAATCAGCAAGGCCAAGGTTAAACGAAAGGGTCGTCTCAAAACCGTCCTTGAAGCCAGCTTCCGACAACAAAGACTTCGCCTTTTCTAGGTCCGTATCGTAAGGAAATGGTTGCGGCCAGCTGATATCCGAAGGCTCCATGGATTTACCGCCATACATGGGCTTGCCCCGGCCATAGGCCGCCGCAGAAATAATGTCCTTGTAAGGCAACGCGTAGGCAATGGCCTGGCGGACCTTAACATTATCGAAAGGCTTCTGGTTGAGGTTTAGTGCCAACACGTGCAGGCAGTTGTCGATCGGTGCGCCTGAGACCGAAACCTTGCCGGCTGCCCTGAATTCCTTCGAATCCTTAGCGGGGACGTTCATGTAGAGATCGGCGTCTCCGCGTTCCGTCAATGCGCGGCGTGTTGAAGCCGACGGCACTTCGCGAACGATTACGCGCTTCACGCCCGGCTGAGGTCCAAGCGCCCAGTCGTCGTTGCGAGTATAGACGAACTGCTGGCCGGGGTCCCAGCGAGTAAGCTTGTAGGCTCCGGAGCCGGCCGGGTTCTTGTGCAAATACTCGGTTGCCCACGGGTCCTCCTTGGTGGCGTGTTTCATCGCGACTTTGGAATTGATTATAAAAGGGATCGGTACAGCCAAGTCCGGCAGCGTCAGTTTCGAGGGTTTCGGGATCTTTATTTGGAAGGTCATATCGTCGACCACCACGAATTGTTCGGGCTTGGTCATCGAACCGGCCTTCATTTGGACGAAGGGGAAGCCGCCCAGGCTGACGGCGCGATCGAAAGACCACTTCACGTCTTGAGCTGTCACCTGAGTGCCATCCCAGAACTTCGCCTTCGGGTTGATCTTGAAGGTCAACACTTTCCGGTCGTCTGAAATCGTCCAGGATTGTGCGACTTCTGGCTCGATCTGGGTTGAATCGTAGGCCATCGAGCCGTCCTCGAGGGTCTTCACGCCAAAACGCACCAGCCGATCATAGATATTAACTGTGACCTGATAACTGGGTCGGTTGGTGCCCTTGCGGTGCAGGTCTAACGAATTTATTCCGCTACCGGAGACGACGACAAGGGTGTCGGAGCGCCCCGCGGCCTCTGCCGGGAGATACTTTAGGAAGGGGATAACCGATGCGCCGGTGGCCACACCGAGAGTTTTGAGGAAGTCACGACGTTGCATGATGAAGCTCCTTGTCGGGTTGCTGATCGAGGGAGAGGGATTGAAGAAATGCACGCCATCCACCGAAATGAGTGATGTCTTCCGCATCTTCGATGGCTATCTGTTCGCACAGGAAACCGGTTACTTGGTCGCCGTTTTCCATGGTCACTACACCGAGGCCGAGCGGACTGGGGATACCAGATAAAAAGGCGCCGACGGACATTGTTGGAAGGGCCCAGATTTCGACAACGATGGCATTGCCGTTTGGCTGGCGAACCAGACCGGGACGGATCGGCGGCCCGCCGGAAAGTTTGAAGAGCCGGTAATTGGGTGCAGTTTTGGCTACCCGAAGGAAGCGGCCGCCGCGTTCGGTTAGTTCACGGTTTAAAGGCAGACCGGACATATGCGCACCAACCACAACGATTTCAGTCTCATCTGCCTCCGGCACGGCAGTTGAATGTAAGGCAGGGGGCAGTGGCCAATTAGTTGCTCCGAGAGCGGGAGCGGTTATTTGCTGAATAGCGGCGGCGACGGTCCCCAGCGCACCATCCGTCCCAGCCGGGCCGATTAGGGTCACACTGCCGGGACGTCCGTCCTGACGGGCGGCGGTAGGAACTGTCAACGCGCACATGTCCAGCAGATTCACAAAGTTCGTATATGTCCCTAATCGGGTATTTGTAACGATGGGATCAGCATCGACCTCACGGCACGTGAAGAACTTCGGCACGGAGGGCACGCACAACATATCGAACGAGTCCATTGTCTCCGCGACATTGCGGCTAAGCTCGCGGAGCGCATATATGGCGCGGAAGGTGTCCGTCGCTGAAAAACGACGGGCGCCTTCGGTCACTTGCCGTGTTACCGGATGAATAGCACCAGGCCGGTGTTTCAGGAGGTCTTCGATGACAGTGTAACGCTCGGCTACCCAAGGACCGTCGTAGAGCATCTCTGCGACGGCGTAGAACGGTTTGAAGTCGATTTCAGAAATCTCGGCACCGAGGCTGAGAAGAGATTGCAGGCTTGATTCAAAGGATGCTGCCTGAACATCATCACCAAAGAACCTCCGCGAGGCGGTATCCGGGACGCCAACACGAACATGCGGTGTCACTGCACCACGGCGTAGCGCGGTGAAGTTTTTCGAATAGGGGTCTGCGCTATTGTAAGCGATCGCCGCTTCGAAGACCGCAAAGGCATCATCGGCCGTCAGCGCAAATACCGAGACGCAATCCAGCGTTCGGCAGGCAGGAACAACCCCATGGTTAGACAATGCGCCGAGCGAAGGCTTCAGACCAACTATACCATTAAGCGCTGCGGGCACTCGACCAGAACCAGCGGTATCGGTGCCCAATGAGAAGCTCACGAGGCCCTGGGCAACGGCGACGGCTGATCCGGAACTTGAGCCCCCTGGAATGATCGCCGGGTCGATAGCATTCGTCGGAATGGGAGAGTGTGTACGGACGCCTACCAAGCCTGTGGCGAATTGGTCGAGGTTGGTCTTGCCGATCAGCAGGGCACCAGCTTTGCAAAGTCGAGCAACGACAAACGCATCTACTTCTGCCGTGTAGGCGAAGTCTGGGCATCCTGCTGTCGTGGTTAGGCCAGCAGCATCGATATTGTCCTTAATGACAAACGGTATCCCCCAAAGGGGCTTTTCTGCAGCGGGAGAACTACCTAGCTCGCGGGCATCCTCTAGGACGTCGTTCTCGTCACGGAGCAAGAGAAAGATGCCGGGATCGTCTAGCGCTTTGATCCGACGATAGACCTCTTCAATAACATCCTTTGGCATCACGCCCGCGGCGTAAGCACTGCGCAAAGATTGCATGTCAAAGGGAAGATCGTGGTGCATCAGTTTGTCGAACACTTTGTCTTGCACGACTAAGCCAGTTGAGAGCGCTTCTGAATACTGCTAATTTTTGCTATATCTGCTGCATAAAATGCAGCAGATTTCGATAACTCATTGCTATGAAACATCTTCTACCCTTGATCTATGTCGACGCCGTTGCAAAGGCTGGCTCCATCCGGAAGGCAGCGGAGACATTGGCGATCACATCGACGGCATTAAACCGCCGCATCCTTGCGATGGAAGAGGAACTTGGCGTGCCGATTTTTGAACGCCTCGGCCGCGGCGTACGCTTGACGACGGCCGGAGAGATTCTGATCGATCACATTCGAGGTCAGATAACAGACATGGCACGCGTCAAAAGCCAGATTGCGGATCTATCGGGTGAGCGGAGAGGACACGTGTCTATAGCTTGCAGCCAAGCGCTCCTCCCATATTTCCTCCCGAGGCAGATTGCGATCTACAGGGGCGAACATCCAGCGGTCACGTTCGGGGTGCTGCTCCGTGACCGGGCCTCAGCGGAGCAGGCCCTAGTGGATTTCAGTGCCGATCTGGTCCTGGTATTCGAACCGATCCGTATGCTGGAATTCCAGAACTTGCTGAATATCCGTCAGCCTCTGCATGCGGTTATGGCTGCGGAGCACCCGCTCGCAAACCAAGAAGCTGTTCGGCTGCGCGAGTGCCTGCGGTACCCCGTGGCCCTACCGACGGCAAACTTCGGTGTCCGGCATTTACTGGAAGCGGCGGTGCGAAGAACATCGCTGAGACTCGATCCAGTGGTGATTTCAGACAGCTTCGAGTTTCTTCGTAGTCACGCTATCGCCGAAAATATTATCGCGTTCCAAATACCGATTGGACTACCGACGCCGAGCGAACACTTGGGTGTCGTCAGTCGATTGGTCGACACCCGAGACGTCCCCCCGGGACTGCTTTATTTTGGCCAATTGCGGGGCCGCGCGTTACCCGTTGCGGCTGCGCGATTTGCTCAACAAATGATGGCACATTTTCAAGAGCGTTTTGAATGCGACTAATACCCCATTTTTTACACAATGAGTTTAAGTAATTAGTGGCTCTTTCTGCAGTGGACTGCTCATCACAGGTTTATCATTGCC
>JAYQGD010000292.1:0-4252 GCA_038140415.1 Rhodospirillaceae bacterium | reverse complement strand
TCCATGGAGGCTATAATCCAACGTGGCCGGGCACCAGGGGAGGCCGTGGAAGTCGTTCTCACCACCCATGAAACCGAAGAAGAGGCCATGCTGGCGACGATTGAGGCCATCGGCCAATCGGAGGCTATATTAGAGCCCACGAGGATGATAAGAATCGTGTCGTTTTCGTAGCACCAAAATCAGTGGCCTAAATAACCAAAAAAAGGGGTGGAATGGCATGAGCGAACTACCGGCAAAAATGGATCGAAATTTGGCGTTGGAAGCCGTCCGGGTGACCGAAGCGGCGGCTCTCGCCGCGTCCCGATGGATGGGGCGGGGTGATGAGAAGGAGGCCGATCAGGCCGCCGTCGACGCGATGCGCCGGGCGCTCAACAGTCTCCACATCGAAGGCACCGTTCGCATCGGTGAAGGCGAACGTGACGAAGCGCCGATGCTGTATATCGGTGAAGAAGTCGGCGCCGGTGGCGGTCCGAAAATCGATATCGCGCTGGATCCCCTGGAAGGCACGACCATCACCGCCAAGGGCGGCACCAACGCGCTGGCCGTCGTCGCCATGGCGGAAGAGGGCGGCTTTCTCAATTCACCGGACACCTACATGGAAAAGATCGCCGTCGGGCACGGGCTGCCGGAAGGGGTAGTCGATCTGGATGAGAAGGTCGAGGTGAACCTCAAAAATCTGGCCAAGGCCAAGGGCATGGATATCAGCGACATCGTCGCGTGTGTGCTGGACCGGCCGCGCCATGACGAGATCATCGCCAAGTGCCGGGAAGTCGGCGCGCGGATCATGCTGATCGGCGACGGTGATGTCAGCGGTGTGATCGCCACCTCCCGGGAAGAGGCGGGTGTCGATATCTATATGGGTGTCGGCGGCGCGCCGGAAGGTGTGTTGGCGGCCGCCGCGCTTCGTTGCATCGGCGGGCAAATGCAGGGCAGGCTGGTGTTCCGCAACGAAGATGAACGGGGCCGGGCGGAACGCCTGGGCATCACCGATTTTGACCGCAAATACGATCTTCTCGATCTGGCCGGCGGGGAGGTCATGTTCGCCGCGACGGGTGTTACCAACGGCACCATGCTGCGCGGCGTGCGGCGCTTCCGTAACGGCGCCAAGACCCATTCCATGATCATGCGCTCCAAGTCCGGCACGGTCCGCTATATCGAGGCGGAGCACAACTTTAACCGCAAAACGGGCTTCGACCCCACCGACGAGTAGCCGTGGACGCCGTCGCACCAGAGACGGTCGTATTCGGGGTAGAGAAATCCTTCTCGGGCCGGCGCTGGCTGGAACGCGGCTATGATCAGCGGCTGGCGATGGCCATCTCTCAACAACATACACTGCCGGAAATCGTCGGGCGGCTGTTGTCGGCGCGGGATGTCGACCTGGATGCGGTCGAGACGTTCCTTGATCCGCGCCTGAACACGCTGCTGCCCGATCCCGGACATCTGATTGATATGGACAAGGCGGTCGAAAGGTTGATCCGGGCGGTTAAGGGCGGCGAGCAGATCGCGGTGTTCGGCGACTATGACGTGGACGGCGCGACCTCGTCGGCGTTGCTTAAGCGCTTTTTCCGGGCGTTGGGCGTCGATCTCCGCATCTACATTCCCGACCGCATGAAGGAAGGGTATGGACCTAATATACCGGCCCTGACCAAATTGAAGGGCGAGGGCACGGATGTGATGATCACCGTCGATTGCGGCACCGCGTCTTATGAGCCGCTGGAATACGCCGTGGAAAATGACCTTGATGTGATTGTCGTTGACCACCATGTGGCCGAAGCGGGCCTGCCCAAGGCCGCGGCGGTGGTGAACCCGAACCGGATGGACGAGGACAGCCCGCACGGACAGTTGGCGGCCGTGGGGGTGACGTTCCTTCTGATTGTCGCGTTGAACCGGCGTTTGCGGGAAGCCGGCTACTACAAAGACAAGAACATGACCGAGCCGGACTTGATGGCGCTGCTTGATTTGGTCGCGCTGGGCACGGTGGCCGACATCGTTCCCCTGACCGGCGTCAACCGTGCGCTGGTGATCCAGGGGCTCAAAGTTTTTGCCCGCCGCCGCAACGCCGGCATGAAGGCGTTGGCCGACATCGCCGGAATTGATGAGGCGCCCAGCGCCTATCACATGGGTTTTATTCTGGGCCCCAGGGTGAACGCCGGCGGCCGGGTGGGGGAGTCTCACCTGGGCGCGCAACTGCTGTCCACCGAGGATGAGGCGGAAGCCGCAAACATCGCCGAGGCGCTCAACAACTACAATCTCGAACGCCGGGAGATCGAGGAGCAGATCAGCAACGAGGCGGTCGAGCAGGCGGAGTCTCAGCGCGGCGAGCCTATCGTTTTCGTCAAAGCGGAAAACTGGCACGCCGGTGTCATCGGCATCGTCGCCAGCCGTCTGAAGGAACGGTTCAACGTGCCGGCCTGTGTGGTCGCCGTGACCGACGGCAAGGGGGTGGGCTCCGGCCGGTCGGTGCCCGGCGTCAATCTGGGGGCGGCGGTGATTGCCGCGCGCCAGCAGGGCATGCTGGTGGCCGGCGGCGGGCACGCGATGGCGGCCGGGTTTACCTGCGAGGCGGACAAGCTGGACGCGTTTCGGGATTTCCTGGCCGAGCGCATTGGCAAACAGGTCGAAGACGACGGCGTCGCGCCCAGCTGGAAGGTGGATGGCGCGCTCATGGTGGAGGCCGCGACGCTGGAGCTGATCCATCAGGTGGCCCGTCTCGGACCCTTCGGCAGCGGCAATGCGGAACCCCGATTCGTGTTCAACGGACTTCGGGTCGCCAAGGTGGACGTGGTCGGCGCCGATCATGTACGCTGCCACTTTGCGGATACCAACGGCAAGCGGCTGCAGGGGATCGCCTTTCGCACCGCCGAGACCGAGCTGGGGCAGGCGCTGTTGAACCACGGCGGGCTGCCGGTGCATGTGCTGGGCCGGCTCCGGGAAAATGTCTGGCAGGGCCATTCGTCGGTGCAGTTGATGATCGACGACGCCGCGCCGGCGCAATAGGGCTTTTTCTTCCATGAACTCGTCCGTCCGTCTGGTCGCCACGGTTTGTCTGGCGGAGCTGCTGACCATGGTGGGGGTCTTCACCTTTCCCGCGCTGATGCCGGACTTCATTGCGGCATGGTCCCTTTCCAATACGGAAGCGGGCTGGATTGCCGGGGTCGTGCTGGGCGGCTATGCCTGCGGCGTGCCGGTGCTGGTCAGCCTCACCGACCGCATTGATGCGCGGCTCGTCCATATGGGGGGTTCGACGCTGACGGCGTTGTCACTCATCGGCTTTGTGCTGATTGCCGATGGATTTCTCTCGGCGTTTATCCTCCGGTTCCTGGCCGGTGTCGGTCTGGCGGCAACGTATATGCCGGGGCTCCGCATGCTGGTGGATCGCTATGAGGGCCAGAAGCAGGCGCGCTCGGTCGCCTTTTATACGGCCAGCTTTTCTCTCGGTACGGCGATTTCGTTTTTCGTCTCCGGCGAACTGGGCGGAGCATTCGGCTGGCAGACGGCTATTTGTGTGGCCGCCGTCTCCGCCGCTTTGGCGATCGTCCTGGTTTTCGTCAGCCTGAAACCAGTGGAGCCCGCCAAGCCCGACGAGCAAACCCGGCTCTTGGACTTCCGGCCGATTTTCCGCAACCGGGCGGCCATGGGTTACATCTGGGCCTATGGCGCGCACAGTTGGGAGCTGTTCGCCTATCGCTCCTGGATGGTGGCGTTCCTGGCCTTCAGCCTGACCCTGCAACCTGAACCCATTACCTGGGGTGCGCCGACCTTGATCGCCACGTTCAGCGCCGTCCTCGCGGTATTCACCAGCATCGGGGGCAACGAGCTCGCCGACCGGTTTGGCCGGCGCCAAATGATTTATCTCTATTTGATCGCCGGCGGGACGCTGGGGCTGTTTGCCGGTTTCCTGCCGGCGCTGCCCTATTGGATCGTGGCTGGACTGATGCTGCTTTACGCCGCGTTGATCCAGTTGGACTCGGCGGCGCTGACTGCCGGCGCCGTCAGCGTGGCGGAGGAGGGACGGCGCGGCACCACCTTGGGCCTGCACGCGTTGATCGGGTTCGGCGGCGGGGCCATCGGCCCGCTGGTGGTCGGCGTGCTGCTGGATTTCGGCGGCGGCCGGGAGGACATTTTTGCCTGGGGGGTCGGATTCGCGTCCATGGGCGCCGCGGCGCTCTTGGGCCCGGTGGCAATGTGGTTGTTACGGCCGAAAACCGGGGGCGTGAATTGAGACTTGATTTCGCGCGGCGCTGTTTATATC
>JAYQGD010000291.1:0-4255 GCA_038140415.1 Rhodospirillaceae bacterium | reverse complement strand
ATCCGGCGGTCGAGTTCCAGATCGTATGAGCTCATGGATAATCTCCCTGTTAAACGTGATTGGTTTTGCAACTGATGAAAGTGTACTCGCAGATCAAAATGAGTGACAACCAAAATTCATGTGATATCGCTGTTTAAACAATTTTCAGCGCCCCTTATTCCGGAGGAGAACGTGTCCGAAATTCAGACTTTTGTGACCCACCTCGAATGCAGCGAGACCGGCAAGCACTATCCGGCGGACACGCTTTTAGGTCTGTCGGATACAGGCAAACCGCTGCTGGTGAGGTATGACCTGGATGCGCTCGGCAAGGCGCTGACCAAGGAAGCCCTGGCCGCCCGCGATCCCGAATTCTGGCGCTACCGGGAGTTTTTACCCATCCGCAAAGCTGAAAATGTGGTGCGCCTGGGCGAGGTGATGACGCCGATCTTGCCCGCGCCGCGCCTGCAATCTCATCTCGGATGCGGTGAAATCCTGATCAAAGACGAAGGCCGGTTGCCCACGGGCTCTTTCAAGGCGCGAGGTCTGGCGCTCGCTGTTTCCATGGCGAAAGAACTGGGGGTCACCAGTATGGCCATGCCGACCAACGGCAATGCCGGCGCGGCGCTGGCGGCCTATTGCTCGGCGGCCGGTATTGAATCGTACGTCTTCTGCCCCCAGGACACGCCTCAAGTAAATGTCCGGGAAATCGCTCTCCAGGGCGCGCACACCTATCTCGCCAACGGCTACATCAATGATTGCGGCCGGATCGTCGGTGAAGGCAAAGACGCCATGGACTGGTTCGACACCTCCACGTTGAAGGAGCCGTATCGCATCGAAGGCAAGAAGACCATGGGCCTGGAACTGGCGGAGCAACTGGGCTGGGACGTGCCGGACGTCATCTTTTATCCGACCGGCGGTGGCACCGGCCTGATCGGCATGTGGAAAGCTCTCGCGGAGTTGGAGGCCATCGGCTGGATCGGGTCCAAACGGCCGCGCATGGTAGCGGTGCAGGCAGAGGGCTGCGCGCCCATCGTGAAAGCGTACGAGGATGGGGTGGAGCATGCGGAGCCCTGGGTCAATGCCCATACGGTCGCGGCCGGCATCCGCGTCCCGGCGGCCATCGGGGATTTCCTGATCCTCCGCGCCGTGCGGGAAAGCGACGGTTTCGCTATCGCCGTATCGGATGAGTCCATCAACGACGCCCAGGCCCAGGTGGCCAAATCCGACGGGATTTTGTTGTGCCCCGAAGGCGCGGCAACCCTAGCGGCGTTCAAGAAATCTTTGGATGAAGGCCGCATTTCCAAGTCCGACCGCTGTGTCCTGTTCAACTGCGCGACGGGGCTGAAATACCCGATGCCCGAGGCCGGCGCCTTCATCGATCTCAACAAGCCCATCGACTACGAGGCGATCAAGAATGGCTGAGATCAAAATGACCATCGGTGATCACGTGATCCGCGCCGAGCTGTTCGACACGCCGACAGCGGCGGCGATCCTGGCCGCCCTACCCTTTACGTCCTCCGCCCAGCGCTGGGGCGAAGAAGTCTATTTCGCCACGCCTGTTTCCGCAGAACGGGAAGCGGATGCCCGCGCGGTGGTGGAGGCCGGGGAACTGGCCTTTTGGGTAGAGGGCGACTCCATCGCCATCGGCTTCGGCCCCACGCCCATCTCTCAAGGGGAAGAAATCCGTCTCGCCGCCCCGACCAACATCTGGGGCCGGGCGCTGGACGATGTCACCGTCTTAACGGATGTGGCGGCAGGTGCGGCGATCACGGTGGAGGCCGCGGACTAGTTGCCCTCCGATCCCACAATTCGGCAAAGCGCCCCGAGTGATTCCGAGGCGATCCTTGATCTTTATGGACAGACCTTCCCGGATGAAGACCTGCGGCCGCTGGTCAAAGAGCTCCTCGCCTTGGGCCCTGACTATATTTCGTTGGCGGCCAGTCGAGACGGCGCCATCATCGGACATATCGGCCTAACCCTATGCAGTATCGATCAAGCCACGGACCGGGTGGGCCTGTTGGCGCCGCTGGCGGTCGCGCCTTCTTACCAAAAAGACGGGGTCGGCAGCGCGTTGGTTGACGCCATATTCGAGCAGGCAAAGTTCCACGATTGCCGGTCTGTCTTGGTCCTAGGCGATCCGGCCTACTACAGCCGGTTCGGGTTTGCGCAGGAACACAGCATTCAACCGCCCTATCCATTGCCGGAAGAGTGGCGCAGCGCCTGGCAGTCCGTCGGGTTGATCAATACGGATCACCCGCCGGCAGGGAAAATGACCGTTCCCGGTTCCTGGCGAGATCGCTCCCTTTGGGCGCCCGAGGCCTAACCCCAGTTTTTCCCGAATTTACTGTGGCACCTCCGGTCGAATTCCTATACAAATCCCGGCTGTATTCGAGCAATCGGCTCGCCAAAACAAAGTAAGATCAACAGGCAGGCAAGTATTTTAGAACGTGTCGTAAAATTCTTGGCCTTGATCAGCGGGGCAACACTGATGGGGCTGATGTGCCTTATCGTGTATTCCGTCTTTATGCGCCGGGTGTTCAACGCGCCGCCGCTGGGTGTCTATGACACGGCGGAAGTGATGCTGATCCCGATTGTCGCCTTTTCCCTGGCCTATACCGGCCTGACCAAGGGCCATATCGCTGTCGATCTGCTCAGCGCGATTTGCAAACCGCGCACCGTACAACGGAGCGACGCCATTATCCTCTTCGTCTCTGCCGTCCTCATTGTCCTGCTGACCTGGGAAAGCGCGCTGCTGGTTCTCCGCGCCATTGACGTCAACGAAGTCACCCAGATGGTGGAGATTCCCTACTATCCATTCATTGTTATGCTGACCATCGGATCGGCGATCTTCGCTATCGTTCTATTCCGCCAGGCCTGGTACGCGTTCCTCGGCAAAGAGGACGAAGGAATAGCCGGCCATGAGTAACACCATGTTCGGCATCGTCGGCCTCTTGGGCCTGTTCACGCTGCTGGCGCTTCGCATGCCGGTGGCCATCGCCATGGCTATTGTCGGCGTGATCGGTTTCGGCACCATGAACGGCTGGACGCCGGCGCTCTCCATGCTCGCCGACGAAGCATTCGTCATCTCCAATAACTACGAGCTGATCGTCATCCCGCTGTTTATCCTGATGGGCAACTTCGCCTCCGTCTCGGGCATGAGCCGGGATCTGTATAACGCTGCTTATAGCTGGTTCGGCCATTGGCGGGGCGGATTGGCGTCGGCCACCATCGCCGCCTGCGCCGGTTTCGCCGCGCTGTCGGGCTCATCCGTTGCCTCTGCGGTGACCATGGGCCGGGTCTCCCTGCCCGAAATGAAGCGCTACAACTACAATTCCAAGCTCGCCACGGGCTGTATCGCCGCCGGCGGCACGCTGGGTATTTTGATCCCGCCGTCCACCGGCTTTATCATTTATGCCATCCTCACCGAGGAATCGATCGGCCGGCTGTTCCTGGCCGGCGTGTTTCCCGGCATTCTGCTGGCGACGCTCTTCATCATCGCGATCTACATCCAGACCCGGATCAATCCGAGCCTGGGGCCCGCCGGACCGAAAGCCAGTATCAAAGACCGGGTGAACTCCATCCGCCAATCGGTGGCGATGATCTTTATTGTGCTGATCACCATCGGCGGCATTTACGGCGGCGTGTTCACCCCGACAGAGGCCGCTGGCATCGGCGCCATGCTGTCGGTCCTGCTCACTCTATTCCGCCGCCGGCTCACCCGAGCGTCCCTGGCCGATGTTCTTTACCAGACCATCCGGACGACGGGGTTGGTGTTTCTGATCCTGATCGGCGCGCATATTTTCAATCCGTTCCTCGCACTGACCCAGATTCCGTCGGACCTCGCCAGCCTGCTTACCGGGATGGATCTGTCTCCCTACGCGGTGATGCTGATCCTGATGGCAGCTTACATCGTATTGGGATCGTTCCTGGAAGGGTTCGCCATGCTGGTGCTGACCCTGCCGATCGTGCACCCGCTGATCATCGAATTGGGCTTTGATCCCATCTGGTTCGGCGTGCTAATCGTCATCACCATCGAGATCGGCCTGATCACGCCGCCAGTCGGTGTTAACGTCTTTGTCGTGAAGGGCATCGCCGGCGATGTGCCCCTTCGCCATATTTTCGCCGGAGTTATCCCGTTTTGGATAGCCATGATCGTTTGTATACTCATTCTAATGGTCTTTCCGGAGATCGCGTTATTCTTGCCAAACACAATGATCGAAGCGAGATGACGAGATCGGCTTTAAGAGTTTAATCAACAGGGGGTAAGAAGCGCGTT
>JAYQGD010000290.1:0-4310 GCA_038140415.1 Rhodospirillaceae bacterium | reverse complement strand
AAGGAAATTTCCTTACTTATTCGGAGCATACGCAACAGGATAGATTCCGGATTGCTCCGATGAACCGTCGCACATTCGCGCTCTATGCGCTGATCGTATTTGCCCTGGGCATTGGCTTAGGGGTTGGCGGCGCGCATTTGCTGGTCAGCTTCGGCGAGGAGAAATCTGCGGTTCAAGTGGCCCGGCAACCGGCCCAAGCTGAACCGCCGACACAGTCCGTTCCGCAAGCCCCTCCGGAACCGGCCGAACCGGCCTCTAAGCTGGAAGAAACGGCGCCGGCGGTGGTACAACCTGACTCCCAAAAGCCTGCGGACGTCACTGTGCAACCTGCACCCACTGTTATGGAGACGCCGAAGCCGCTCATCCTGCCGGAACACGAAGACTACAAGGATCACCAGCGCCCGCGCGCCTATGAGGAAGAGCCGCCCCAACTGGTCATCGAAGCTGCCCATCCTACGGAGCCGGAACCGGAAACCCTGCCCAAGCCCGATATTGCGTCGATCCCCAAGAGCCCCGTGCAAAATTGGCGCAAAAACGCTTTGGGATTGAAAGAGGTGCCGCCCGGTCCGCAGATCGCCATTGTTATCGACGACGCCGGCTTGGACCGCCGCCGAACGTCTCAGGTGATCGGCCTGACCGGGCCCATGACCATTTCATTTCTCACCTATGCGACCAAGCTTGAGCCACTGATTACCTCGGCCAAGGACGCCGGCCACGAGATCATGCTGCATGTCCCTATGGAGCCCGGCAACACCAAGGTTGATCCTGGTCCCAAGGTCCTGGCGACGGCTCTGACGGATAAGGAAATCGTTCAGCGGCTGGAGTGGGGGATAAAGCGGGTGCCCGGCATTATCGGCATCAACAACCATATGGGCAGCCGGTTTACCCAGGATGAGCGGGGCATGCGCCTGGTAATGGAAGTGTTGCGCCGTCACGGTCTGATGTTCCTGGATTCCCGGACATCGACCAAATCCGTCGGCGCAAGCACGGCCAAGCTCTATGAAGTGCCGTATACGATACGCAACGTCTTCCTGGATCATGAACCCAAGCTGGAAGTCATCCAGAAACAGCTTAAACACCTGGAACGAGCGGCGCGGCGCAACGGCTATGCCGTCGCAATCGGCCATCCGAGGGACAGCACCATAGAGGCCCTAGCCCAGTGGCTGCCCGTGGTGGCGGAGAAAGGCTTTGTACTCGTCCCCCTCAGCGCCATCATCGCTAAACGCGAAGGCATTCCGCAACTGGCGGTCCGGCTGGACACCAATTAGGCGGTCCAATTTATGGATACCGGTTCTCTTACTCAGTTTCTTACCCTGTTGGACTTGGCTGCCGCTGCCGTGTTCGCCATTTCCGGCGCACTGGTGGCGTCCCGGAAGGAGATGGATATCGTCGGGTTTCTTTGGCTGGGCGTCATTACCGGCGTTGGCGGCGGCACGGTGCGGGACGTCATTTTGGATGTACCGGTCTTCTGGATCAGGGATGAAACGCCGCTTCTCGTGTGTATTGCCTGCGCCGTCTTGGCCTATTTCACCGCCCACAAATTTCAGTCCCGTTATCGGCTGGTCCTGTGGCTGGATGCGGCCGGCCTGGCCATTGTCACCGTCGCCGGCGCGAGCAAGGGGTTGGAGATCACCGGCAGTCCCGTCATCGCCGTGGTGACAGGCATTTTGACCGGCACCATGGGCGGCATTATTCGAGATACGTTGGGCCAGGAACCATCCGTCATCCTGCGCCGGGAAATCTATGTCACCGCGTCCCTGGCCGGGGCGATTTGCTACGTGGTACTGACGGGCCTGGCGTTGGATCAGGTGTCCGCGTCGGTAATTTCATTCGGGTTGGTCTTTGTCGTGCGGGGCTTGGCGATTACCAAGGGCCTGGCGTTGCCCACCTATAAATCCCGGCCGGGCAGGGACGTGGATCAGCGATAAGGTTGTCCGTTTAGGACCCGGAAAACCGCAGTGCTTCCTGTGCCGATCTGAATAGCGACCGGGCCTTGTTGCGGCATTCCTCGTATTCATTCACCGGCACGCTATCAGCAACGATGCCGGCCCCGGCCTGGGCATAGAGGCGGCCATCCTTGATGATCGCCGTCCGAAGCGCAATGCAGGTATCCATATCTCCGTTTGCACCGAAGTAACCGATACAGCCGGCGTAGATGCCCCGGCGCAGGTCCTCCAGCTCTTCGATGATCTCCATGGCACGGACCTTGGGCGCACCGGAGACCGTGCCCGCCGGGAAGCCGGAGAGCAGTGCATCGATAGCGTCATACTTGGGATCGATTTCGCCTTCGACGTTGGAGACGATATGCATGACGTGGGAATAATGCTCGATCACCATCTGATCGGTGACCTCGACGGAGCCGATCTTGGCGACCCGTCCCACGTCATTCCGGCCAAGATCCAGCAGCATCAAATGTTCGGCGAGCTCTTTGGGATCGTTCAGCAGGTCATCCGCCAAGGCCTTATCTTCACCGGCGCTGGCGCCCCTTGGCCGGGTGCCCGCCAGAAGACGGATGGTGACTTTGTTGTCGCGCAAACGGACCAGGATTTCAGGGCTGGAGCCCACGATGGAAAACTTGCCGAAATCCAGGAAGAACAGGAACGGCGAGGGGTTAATCCGCCGAAGCGCCCGGTAAAACGTGAAGGGCGCCAATTCAAACGGTATTGAGAATTGCTGGGATAAAACCACCTGAAAGATATCGCCGGCGAGAATATACTCTCTCGCCTTGTCCACCATGGCGCAGTACTGATCTTTGCTCATATTGGACTCGGGTTCCGGAAACTCTGCCGGTTTCATGGCGGCTTCCAATTGTCGCGGGATAGGCTTGTCGAAATCGCTAAGAACCTGCTCCAGCCTGGACAGTGCGGCGTCGTAGGCTTCTTGGGCTGAAACGGAGACATCCGGCCAAACAGGCGTCACGACGGTAACCCGATCCTCGATAGAGTCGAAGACCGCAATAATGGTCGGCCGGACATACATGCCGTCCGGGACATCGATGTTGGCCGGATTACCGTCGGGAATATCCTCGGCCAGCCGGATGGTGTCGTAGCCCATATAGCCGAAAAGGCCGGCCGCCATGGGCGGTAAACCTTCCGGAAGATCGATCCGCGAGTCCGCGAGCACATTGCGAAAAGAAGCCAGCACCCCGTCTTTGTCGGAGATGGGACAGGGGCTAAACGTGTCGGCGTTTTTCAGGGCACTGCGATTAATTTCCGCTCTGTCGCCGAAGCAGCGCCAGATCAAATCCGGCTTCATGCCCAGAAAAGAAAACCGTCCCCGGATCGCGCCGCCTTCGACGGATTCCAGCAGAAAACTATTCGGCTCCCCGTCGGCAAGCTTCATCATCGCCGAGACCGGGGTCTCCAAGTCCGCGATCATCCGCGTGGCGAGAACTTGCGCCCGTCCTGCCTGATACGCCGCCTCAAACTCGGCAAATTCCGGTGAGACAAGCATGAGAGATGATTATTGGGGAGCCGGTTGTCCGGCCGCATCCCCGCCGCCAAACAGGCTATCCACGGCGGCACGGTTGATGGTGACGCCCAACTTGGTTTGCAGGGCGTTGGCCACCTGGATAGTCAAATCGTTTGCCAGTGCCTGGCTCAACTGACGGCTCAATCCCTCCATGGCGTCGGCCTCCGCAAGCGGCTGGGCCGCCACGATCTCTTTCAGGCGCGCCAGATAATGAACGCCGCCGGCAGCAACGGACGTATACTCACCCGACTTGAAGTTGAACATATCGGTGATAAGCTGGCTCGGCAGGTTTTCCTGTAGTCCGGCGCCGTTGCGGGTAAAGGCCGGGGTTGTTTGAACCTCAGCACCCCGGTCCTGAGCAATCTGTGACAGGGGCTTGCCGCCTTTAAGTTCTTCGAGCAATGACGCGGAAAGCTTTTCGGCGGCGAGAGCCTGCTGATCCGCCCGCCAAGCCGCCTGAACTTCGGTCCGCACCGTTTCAAAAGGCCGCAAGGCCGGTGGCGTAATGCCGGTTACTTTAACGACAACAAAGCCGGCCTGATCAAGGTCGGTCAACGGGCTTTCCTGGCCTTCTCCCGTATCGAAAATAAGACGCACGATGTTCGGATTTTTATCGACATCAGCGACAGGCGTTCCGGTGTCATCCAGCCCCTGCGAGTCGATCTTATTGATGGTTACCGCTTTGAAGTTAAGTTTTTCGGCGGCTTCCTGAATGGTCGCACCCGCGCCCAAATCGTCTTCAAACTTATTGGCGATATTGTACAGGCTGTCGATAGCCAGACTGAGGGCAACCTCCTTCTTGATTTGCGCGCGAACCTCATCAAGAGTTTTGCGGGATG
>JAYQGD010000289.1:0-4320 GCA_038140415.1 Rhodospirillaceae bacterium | reverse complement strand
GTTCGCCGTAGTCCGCCTTGATGTCCAGCACCTGGGCTGGGCCCGTAACCGCGCCGGTCGGCACCAGGAACAAGCTTCCCGCCAGGGACAGCCCGGCAAAAATAATTCCGGCGATGCTGACAGTTTGCGGCACCAGGCGGGCGGCGAATTCCCAGTCATCGGCGGCCTGGTAAATCCAGATGAAGCCAACGACCAGGAGAGCGGCGAACAGGCCGTTCAGCTCCAGCCCCACACCATTAAAGCCGAGCCGCCATTGCGCCGGCGCCTGTTCGCGCCGGCGGCGGAGATAGTCCCGGACAATGGGCCGAAGCACGCCGAAAAGCGTGAGCGCGAAGACAATCAGGACCACCGGGCGCAACATCCATTCCGCGCCGAACCGGTTGACCGAAATGAACATGTAGTTTTCCACCAGCGCACCCAGGACGAAGCCCAGCACCAGAGGCGGCCGTGGCCAGCCCTTTTGCTTCATGATCCAGCCGAGCGCGCCGAAGATCAGCAGGGCATAGATATCCCCCCAGTCTCGGGAGCCCTGAAACGCGCCGATGAAGGTGACCGCCAGGACCACCGGCACCAGAATGCCGCTCCGGATCAGGGCGATCTTGGCCAGTTGGTTGGCAAACAGGAAACACAGCCCTGCACCGATGATATTGGCGAGCGCCACGCTCCACACCAGGGTATAGGTGATGTCGAGCTGGGTCGTGAGCATCTTGGGGCCGGGCACCAGTCCGAGGATCAGAAAGGCCCCCAGCAGCAGCGTCATGGAGGCGGACCCCGGCACACCGAAGGCAATGGTCGGCACCAGCGCGCCGCCCTCCTTGGCGTTGTTGGAGCTTTCCGACGCGATCACGCCGCGCACATCGCCTTTGCCGAACGTCTCCGCCGCGCCCTTTTCCGTCCGCGCCGCGTGGCCGTAGGCGATCCAGTCAATGACCGATGCGCCGATGCCGGGGATGGAGCCGAGGGTGGAGCCGATGGCCGAACAGCGGACCACCAGGAACCAGCTTTTCAGCACGTCCTTCACCCCTTCGATCTGGGCCCAGCGTTTGCCGATGGTCGCGTTGCCGGCGATGTTGCGCCGGGCGATGGCCATTTCCGCGAGCTCGGGCAGGGCGAACAGGCCCAAGGCGACGGGCACAACGGGAATGCCTTCGATCAGGTACAGCGCATCAAAGGTCCAGCGTTCCTCGCCGGTCTGCGCCTCTTCGCCGATGGTGGCGATGAGCAACCCGATGCAGGCGGCGGCAAGGCCTTTGAGCGGTGCGCCGCCGCTGAGCGTCGCCACCATGGACAGGCCCAACACACAGATCGCCAGCAGCTCCGGCGTGCCGATAAACAACATGACCGGCCGAAGGATAGGCACGCTAACCGCCAGCAGCAGGGCACCCAGCAATCCGCCCAGGACCGAGGCCGTGAACGCCGCGCCGAATGCCCGGCTGGCCTGGCCGTCCCGCGCCATCGGGTGGCCGTCCAGGATGGTCGCTGCCGAGCCCACCGTGCCCGGCACGCCGAACAGCACGGCGGGTATGGTGTCGGAGGTGACCGTGACCGATGCCAGGCCCAGCATCAGCGCCAGGGCCGAGAAAGGGTCCATGTTAAAGGTGAACGGCAATAAGAGCGACAGGCCGACCAGTCCGCCCAGGCCGGGGATCACCCCGATCACCAGGCCGAAGAGAACCCCAAGCACCAAAAAGCCGATGCGCGCGGGATCGGTGATGATCCCGGCGGCTTTGATGACCATGGGTAAGATGTCGCCTTCCATCGGGTGAGGCTATCGGAGGGGGGCTATCCCGGCAAGCGGGGAACGGGTTTGCGGGCCTTTTGCAGCCTTTATCCCCCTGATTTTCCCGGATACGATTGCATCCATGGACGCCAAGGCACCCATCAAGCGCGGTTACGCGGATTTCCAGGACCATCTGGCCAATCTGGAAAAGGCCGGACTTGTTCAGCGCATCGACTCCGAGATCAACAAGGATACGGAGATGCATCCCCTGGTGCGCTGGCAGTACCGGGGCGGCGTGCCGGAAGAAAACCGGAAGGCCTTTGTCTTCACCAATGTGGTCGGTTCCAAGGGCAGGAAATACGACATGCCGGTGGTGGTCGGCGCCCTGGCGGGCAGCCGGGAGATTTACCGCACCGGGCTCAACGTGGATGCGACGGGCGTCGGCGAAATTTGGCGACGCGCCATGTCTCAGCCCATTGATCCGGTAGAGGTCACCGAGGCGGCGTGCCAGGAAGTGATCCTGCAGGGCGATGATCTGATCGGCGACGGCAAGGGCTTGGATGCACTGCCGGTGCCCATCTCCACGCCGGGCTTTGATGTCGCGCCCTATATTACCGCCGGCAACTTTGTGACCTGCGATCCGGACACCGGCGTGCAAAATTTCGGCACCTACCGGGGCGGGCTTAAGGCTTCAAACCGATTGGGCGTGCGGATGGCGACCCGGGCCGGCGGCGCCGGCGGCTATCCCCACTGGCTGAAATATCAGGAACGGGGCGAGAAAATGCCCTGCGTCTGTGTGCTCGGCTGTCCGCCGACAGTGGCTTATACCGGCCCGCAGAAAGTACCCCTGGGCGTTGATGAGATGGGGGTGGCCGGCGGTCTGGCCGGGGAGCCGATCCGCATGGTCAAATGTGTGACCAATGATCTGATGGTCCCGGCGGACTCTGAAATCATCATCGAAGGCCTGATCGACACGGAATATCTGGAGCCGGAAGCGCCGTTCGGTGAATCCCACGGGCATATTTCGCTCGAAGACTTCAACATGATCTTCGACGTGACCGCGATCACCCGGAAGCAAAACGCCATGTTCGCCTCCATCATCTCTCAGGTGACCCCGTCGGAATCCAGTTCCATCAAGCGCGATGCCTATGAGCAGATGTTCCTGGCGCACCTGCAGCAGACCCTCGGCATCAAAGGCGTCAAAAACGTGGTGATGCATGAGCCGCTGACCAACATCCGCCGGGTGATCTTCATCGTGATGGAGCCGGGCGTGCCGAAGACCGAGGTCTGGCGCGCCCTCTACGGGGCGTCGACTCTCCGGGCCGATTGCGGCAAGTACGTGATGGCGGTGAACGAGGATATCGATCCCAACAACGGGGATGCGGTGTTTTGGTCCATGGCCTATCGGGCCAACCCGACCACGGATATCGTCATCCTGCCCAACCGGGACGGCGGCCACGGGCCAAAGGGCGGGGATAAAAGCACCGACGGCACCATGCTGGTGGATGCGACCCTGAAGAACGAGACCGCACCCTTGGCCCTGCCCAAGAAAGAGTTCATGGAGCACGCCAAGGACCTCTGGGAGAAACTGGGCCTGGGCACGCTGACGCCGGAAAGCCCGTGGCACGGCTATTCCCTGGGGGACTGGACCGACGAGTGGGACAATCTGGCGGCCCGCGCCGTGGCCGGGGATTACCTGGAGAACGGCAAGCGCTCCGAACAGATGCGGCACAAGGGGATCAAGCCCAACACCCCTGTCCGCAACGTGATCAAATAGCAATCCATGACTAAACCGATCGGACAGCCGCTTCGCCGCAAGGAGGATCAGCGCCTGCTGACCGGCAAGGGGCGGTTCACCGACGATTTCTCCGCACCGGGTCAGACCTATATGGCGATGATCCGCTCGCCCCATCCCCATGCGCGCATCGTGAAGATTGAAACGGCGGATGCCGCAGACATGCCCGGTGTGCTGGGCGTGTTCACCGGTGCGGAGGTGGCAGCGGACGGGCTGGGGCCGATCCCCCACAGCCCGCTCCCCAAGACCGACCATGATCTGAAATTACGGGGACCCGGCGACACGGATGTCTTTATCGGCCCGCAGTTGCCGCTGCAGGTGGACAAAGTGCGCCATGTGGGCGAGGCGGTGGCGTGCGTGGTTGCCGAAAGCCGGGGCCAGGCCCTGGACGCGGCAGAAGCCGTCTCCGTTGAGTACGAGGTCTTGCCTTATAATACGGATACATTTGCGGCTGCCGAGAGCGAACAGCCGGCGGTGTGGGACGAACTGCCGGGCAACGTCTGCATTGATGCGACCTTCGGCGATGTGGCCGGGACGGAGGCCGCCTTCGCCGCCGCCGCGCACGTCGTGAAGTCGACCGTGCATATCGGCCGGGTGACCGGCGTGCCGATGGAGCCCCGCGCGGTGTTGGCCAATTACGACGCCGAGACCGGACGCTACACCCTGCATGCCGGCAGCGGCGGCTCTGTCCGGCAAAAGCGGGAAATCGCCGAGGTGCTGGGTGTTGAGCACGAGGATGTGCGGATTTTTTCGTATGACGTGGGCGGAAACTTTGGCACCCGCAACCGGGTCTATGTGGAATTCC
>JAYQGD010000288.1:0-4324 GCA_038140415.1 Rhodospirillaceae bacterium | reverse complement strand
TTTTACCGTTAAAAGGGGCTACACCTGAGCCAAAAATACTGTTGCCTGTATAATGTAGCAGCCCTCTTGACGTTTACACTTAATATTTATGGCTGAGTCGAAGGAGCGAGATCAATCGCCACAATCCAATATTTTCGGGACAGGCTGTGGACGTCGCTTTTTTTGACCCGAAATAATGTAGTGACATTGCCTTTGCTGCCACGAACGACCCCAACCTTTTGAAACACCCCCAAATGGAAGGCCTCGGGCGGAAACTTCGCCCGGACCTCAATATTTACCCGATCGTCGGCCTGACGCATGGCAGCCGCCAGGGAGGGCGTGATTTTCTCGGGTCCGCTGATAAAGCCGTGCCCGTGATAAATGACCAATAGCACGACAATGATAAAAACGAACCGGACATCCCGGCGGTGATACCAGCGAGACCGGCGAAAAGAGGCATCAGACACGACCCCGGTCTTAATTTGAGTTTCTGTTTCTGCCATCTTATGTCGGTTTCCAGACCAGACCCCAACGCTCGACCGTCCATTTTTCCAATGGCGCCAAAAAATATTTATCGGTGGCCATGAAGATGATGGAAATGATGATCACGCCAAGGAAGACTTCCTCGATCTTAAACTCCTCGGCCGAGGTAAAAATCATGAAACCGAGCCCACTGTCGCCCCCAATCATTTCCGCCGCGATGAGCGCCCGCCAGCCGAACCCCATGCTCATCCGCATACCGGTAATGATGCTGGGCATGGCGCCCGGCAGATAGACATGCCAAATGACATCCCATCGGCTGCCACCCATGGTCAACACGCTTTGCTCGTAGACCCGCGCTACACCGCGTACGCCAAGCATGGAATTAAAGAACATCAGCCAAAAAATAGTGTTCAGCATGATAAACAGCGTGGTCACCCAGCCGACGCCGAACCAGACGATGGCGAGTGGTATCCAGGCGATGCCGGAAATGGAATTGGCAAACACACCGATCGGCTCCAGCAATTTGGAGAGCGGCCGGTTCATCCCAGCAACAATGCCGAAGGCGATCCCCAGCGGCAGTCCGACAATGGCCGCCAGAACAACGCGCCCGATACTCGACAAGATATGATTGGACATCTGACAGCTCGGGTGCAGGGTGATCGCGCCCCACAGACCCACGCAATCTTCCTGCAAAATAACAATCGCCGACAGCACATCACCTAAAGGCGGGATAAATACCGGCGGCAGCCATTCGAAATATGTATTCGCCTGCCATAAGGCGAACAGCACGAGAAAAGGGATCGAGCCTAAAACAAATTTCCGGATACGCTGCCGGCCAAACCGGCGTTGGATGGTGACGGACAGGCTTGCCGCGGTCATCGCTGTACCAGCCCCCATCGTTCGATCGTATCCGCCTCCATGGGCCGCAGGAGGTAGTGATCCAACAGGATCCAGGAAAATCCGATAATGACCATGCCGAGAATCACCTCGGCGGTGCGGTCAGCATCCTGGCCAGTGAAAATCATCCAGCCCAATCCCTCGCGGCCGGCCAACATCTCACCGGCGATCACGGCTCGCCAGGCAAAGCCGATTGAGAGCCGGGACCCGGTGGCGATATGCGGCATTGCACCGGGAAACAAGACATCCTTGATAATCTGGTACCGGCTCGCTCCCAATGTGCGCGCGGCATTGATGTAACGAACCGGAATTTCCCGGACCCCGGAGAGCACGTTGAATGCGATGGGAAAAAACGCCGTATACAGAATGACGGCAAAGATGGTTTTTTCGCTATTGCCCCACCACACCACCACAATGGGAAAAATGGCGATCCCTGAAACCGACTGAAAGAAATTCATGATCGGGTGAAACATGTCGGCGATTGTCCGGTTGATGCCTAACAACAGGCCGAACGGTATGCCGATTGCTAGCCCAATTGCACTGCCGACAATCAGCCGCATGATCGTGTCGCCGAAATAGCTCGGCAGCAAACCCTTGTAGAGCATATCCACTGACGATAAGGCGACAGCGATAGGCGACGGCAGATACCGGCCGGGATTGTCGATCCAGGCGGAGGTTAGCGACCAAATGACATAGACCCCGATCACCAGGATCACCAGATTCATGGCATCGATCTGCAGAAGCTTTTGGAGCCGCCAGCCCAGGCCGGGGCCTTCATTCCTCAACGGCAACGGACACCTCCTCGCGGACGGATTTCAGGATGTGATCACGCGCCGCAACAAAATCGGCGTCATTGTTCATATCTGACCAGATGCGACGTTCCCGAGGTATGTTGATATCGACAATTTCCTTGAGCCGGCCGGGCCGGGCGGAAAAGACAAAACACCGATCACCTAAGAACGCTGCCTCTTCCACCGAGTGAGTAATGAACAAAATCGTCTTCTTGGTCGCCAAGGCAATCCTATTGAGTTCTTCCTGCAAAGTAATGCGGGTCTGCGCATCAACAGCAGCAAATGGCTCGTCCATGAGCATGACGACGGGATCGGCACAGAGTGTACGTGCCACCTGACAACGCTGCTTCATACCGCCGGAAAGTTCGTGCGGGTATTTGTCTTCAAAGCCGGTGAGGCCGACGAGATCAACAAACTCCTGCACCCTGGCCTCACGTTCAGCCGCCGGTAATTTTCGAATTTCGAGCCCGTGTCCGATGTTTCGCGAGACCGTTCGCCACGGCAGGATCGCGTGGTCCTGAAAAACCACGCCCCGGTCCGGGCCTGGCCCGTGGATGACACTGCCATCGACGGTCACTTCGCCCACCGAATAGGGCAGCAGGCCCGCCAATATGTTCAGCAAGGTCGATTTGCCGCAACCGCTGGGCCCCACGACGGAGACCAGTTCGCCTTCATACAGTTCTAAATTAATGTCTTCGAGGGCGTGCACGGATTCGCCCGTATATTCGTCGGGGTAGTGATGACTCAGCCCCCGGACAACAAGTTTTGTCGCTAAGTTACTCATCATATCCAAACCACCCGATGACCGCATCGAATTGACGGCGACGGACGATGAAAACCGTCCGCCGCATCGCCAATTGTCGTCCGATCAAAGATTACTTCATGTCAGCAAACCATTCCGGATGGCGTTTGATCGTGCTGTCGATGAAGGATGTGTCCAGATACTTTGCCGGATCATAAGGCCGCTTCATCTTCTTTTGCGCGATCAGCTGCTTGACCGAGGCCTTGAACGCTTCGGCCGTGCCGCCGCCGATCCGCGCGTCATAGACAACGTGCTTGATGGTGCGCTTCACGAGATCGGCATTCATGCCGCGCACGAAGCGGGACCCAATTTGCGCGACTTCGTCGGCGTTCTTTGGATTACGTAGGAAGTGTGCTGCTTCCGCCATTGCATCGACAAAAGCCTGGGTTCGGCTGCGGTCACCATACACTTTTTCCGGTTGCCCGTGCATGCCCGCACAGAAGCAGACATAGCCGCCACCGCGAACCACTAAGTTCGATCCTTTGACTTTATCCAGCGCACGGGTCACGTTCGGCTCCCACGCCACGACAGCTTCGACGCCACCGGATTCCAGCGTAGAGACATGGCTCGGCGGACGGACGTTGATGCGCTTGATGTCGTTTTTGGTCATGCCGGCGCGCTTCAGCAATTCCTGCAGGTAGAGATCGCCGGTCGTGCCGAACGCCACACCAACGGTTTTACCCTTGAGATCGGCAATCGACTTAATGCCGGTCCCTGGCCGCGCAATAATGCCCACATTATTATCGCTGGTGGGGGAACTGAAGTGGCCTCCCAGATAGCCGACCACACCGCGCAGCTTGATGCCTTTCTCCAGGGCAACAGGCAAATTGGTGAAGGCCGCAGGGGCGAAATCGATTTCTCCGGCCCGCAGTGATTTGGTCAGCGCGGCGCCGGTATTCCGGACAACGACCTTTGCGTTCAACCCGTGCTTGGCAAAGAACCCCTTGTCTTGGGCGACAAACACAATCATGCCGCCAACATTGCTGGCAGCTCCGACTTTCAGTTCTTGTGCGTCTACACTGCTTACAGCCGTTAATGCCGGCAGCATGGCCAGACCGGCGATCAAAGTTTTAGAAATTTTGAACATCAATTTACCTCCCGTATCGTGTGTTCAAGACTGTCCTTCATTGTCACGGGGCTTGGCAAAATAGGGCCACAAATGGCCAATCGCCCTCTTTTTGGTTTCCGGCCGCCACATGCTTGCCGACTAGGCCTCGAAAGAAGCCCGATATCCTCAGGAAATGAAGGGCCACCCTAGATCACGCGCCCCAGCTTTACCCGTAACAATCATGTGACCTGTAAGGATATATCATGGAAAGCGTCCTTTGTGCAGCTCGATCGTCCTGCGGAAAGTGAAATTAAAAATTGAACT
>JAYQGD010000287.1:0-4329 GCA_038140415.1 Rhodospirillaceae bacterium | reverse complement strand
GTGGTTCCGCCGCGCGGCCCTTCGCGGCCATGCGGGCGCTCAAATCTTCATGGGGTCCATGTATGAGAAAGGTTGGGGAACGGAGCAGGATTTAGCTGAGTCCTTTGCCTGGTACCGGCTGGCGGCGGCACAGCCCCAAAGGGCGCGGCGCTACCGGAAAGATGTGGACGTCGGCGTTATTCTTGAGGAGCTCAAGCCGCGCATGACCCGGCTGGATTTGAAAAACGGCGCCCGCAGGCTACGGGAATTGAAATCAAAAATCAGTGCGGAAAACTAGCCGCTTAGTCGAACTGAAACCCGGTCAGAAGATAGGCTTCCAGTTTGCTGATCACACCGGGGGAGGGTTTGCGGCCACCATCTGATATTTCCTGTGCCGGCCGTTTTCGCACCACCAGTTCGATGCCGCATTCCCCAACCGGGGTCAGGGTCTGATCAAACCGCGACAGGCTATAGCGGAACGACTCGTCGAGCTTTTGGATTTTCATGATTTCCGCCGCCGCGCCCAAGTTCGCCGCCAATTCCAGCAGATTAAAGGAGCGGGGGCTCCATGATTTGGACTTGTGGATAGTGAACGTACATTTGTGATCGCCGTTAAAGGTGCTGGGGAACTCGCCTTGTTCGTATAGGTCCTCGTCGGGCACGGTCACAATCAGGTGCCCGCCCGGTCTGACGGCGCGGAACCAGTTGGCGAGACCCTCTTTCGGATCATCAAGGTGCTCGAGACAGTGACTGGAATGGACGAAGTCGAAACTGTCGTCGGAAACGGACTCCAGCGTTTGGGCGTCCCCGTCTTCCTTGTCGAAAACCTCAACCCCTGTCATCCGGGGGAAAAACTCGCGGTAGAGGGAAAGCGGATCAGGCGCGCCGCCGACATCCAGCCCCTGGCCGACAAAATACCGGTTGATGAAATTGGGCTCCCGGGTGCGTCGCGAAATTGATTTGCTGCATTCCTTCATAACGGCCTCGTTTCATCACAGTCCCGGACGGATCAGGTGGCGATCTCCGCGTCGCTGCCCTCGATGGCGACGCTCTCCCCATTGATCTGACAATCCGGCAGACACAGGGGCGCAATTTGTTCGGCGACAAACTCCGGCGTGCGGAGCGTCAGCGGGTCTTCTCCCGGAAACGCCTGCTTGCGCATGCCGGTTCTTGTGCCGCCCGGGTTGAACAGGTTCACCCGCATCGGGGTATCCTTAACCTCATCCGCATAGGTCTTCACCATCATCTCCAGCGCGGCCTTACTCACCGCATAGACGCTCCAATAGGCGCGGGCGACTTGTCCGGCGGTTGAGGTGACATAAACCGACCGCCCGGCGTCAGACTGCCGCAGCAACGGGTCCATACTGCGGATCAGGCGAAAATTGACGGTTGTGTTGACCGCCATGGTCTGGTCCCAGACGCTCGGGTCCAATTGATGCATGGGGCCGATGGTGCCCAATAGGCCGGCGGCCCCGACCACGATATCCAGTTTCATGTACCGCTCGAACAGGGCTGCGCCCAAATTGTCGATGCCGGCGAAATCGGTGAGGTCCAGGGGCGTCAGGGTGGCCGTGCCGCCCAGCGCTTTTATTTCGTCGTCTAGTTCCTCCAACGCCCCGGTCGTTCTGCCCACCGCCACCACATGCGCCCCAAGGGAGGCGAGCTTTTTGGCCACGGCCGCGCCGATCCCGCGCGACGCGCCCGTGACGAGAGCAATGCGCCCGTCCAAAATCTTGCCGGTTTCGGTCATCGTTGTTCGGTCAGGAGAGACAATTGGGCGGGCATCGGGCCGCCGTTCCGATCCGTCAGGTGAATCGGATATTCGCCTGAGAAACAGGCGTCACAATACTGCGGCGCGTCGGCAATTCTGGCCTGTTCGCCGACGGCGCGATAAAGCCCGTCCATGCTGATAAAGGCCAGCGTGTCGGCGCCGATGTGCTTCGCCATTTCCTCGGTATTCATGCGCGAGGCGAGCAGTTGTTCCTGCTCCGGCGTATCAATCCCGTAATAGCAGGAATTGGTGGTCGGCGGGCTGGAGATGCGCATATGGACTTCTTTGGCCCCGGCGCCTCGGACCATATCAACGATTTTTTCCGACGTGGTTCCGCGGACAATGGAATCATCCACCAGAACCACCTTCTTGCCTTCCAGATATCCCCGGTTGGCATTGTGCTTGAGGCGGACGCCCAGGTGCCGGATCTGCGCCGACGGTTCGATAAAGGTACGGCCCACATAGTGGTTGCGGATGATCCCCAATTCGAAGCTCACCTTGGCCTGCTCCGCATAGCCAATGGCCGCAGGGACACCAGAATCAGGTACGGGCACGACGATGTCGCTGTCGACATGGCTTTCGCGTGCTAGTTCCGCCCCGATCCGTTTGCGGACGTCATAGACGTTCATACCCTCGACGGTGCTGTCGGGCCGCGCAAAGTAGATATACTCAAAAATGCAGAAGCGCTTTTCCTGCTTGGTGAAAGGTTTGATGCTGCGCATCCCCTCATCGTTGATGACGACGATCTCACCGGGATCGATATCGCGCACAAAGCTGGCGCCGATAATATCCAGCGCACATGTTTCCGAACAAAGAATATAGGCGTCATCCAGCTTACCCAGGATCAGCGGACGCACGCCCATCGGATCGCGCACGCCGATCAACGAGTCTTTGGTCATGGCGACCACCGAATACGCGCCCTCAACCTGCCGCAGCGCATCGATCACACGATCGACTACGGTCGAATACAGGCTGACGGCGATCAGGTGAATCATGATCTCCGTGTCCATCGTGGACTGGAAGATGCAGCCCCGATCAACCAGCTGCCGGCGAAGAGCGTAAGCGTTGGTCAGGTTGCCGTTATGGGCGATGGCCATGCCGCCGAACCCGAACTCGGCGAAGATCGGCTGCACGTTGCGCAGCACCGTCTCGCCGGCAGTTGAATAGCGATTGTGGCCGATGGCCGTTCGCCCCGGCAGGCCCGCGATCACGTCTTCCGAGCTGAAGTTGTCGCCGACCAGGCCTAAGGACCGGTGGGTATGGAACTGCTCGCCGCCGAAACTGACGATGCCGGCGGCTTCCTGGCCACGGTGTTGCAGTGAGTGAAGGCCCAGCGCCGTATGGGCTGATGCGTCTTTGTGTCCGCGGATGCCGAACACGCCGCACTCTTCATGAAATTTGTCGTCTTCAAATGGGTTTGTCGTAATCATGGAGCGCTGGTTTATCTATTTCTTCTGGTTCAATCGTTCGATGGCGTTATTGAGGCTGCCGCGTTCCTTATTATCATATCCTGGCCGTTGTTCATCCTTTGATTTTTCGATCTCCGGCTTCACCAGCTTTTCGAACACGGATTTTCCAACCGAGTCAGTGGTTTGTTTGGCTTTGTTGGTCACGTCATCGGCAGCTTTCTTGGTCATGACCTTGAAACTGACGGGCAGCACATCGATCAGAAACCTGGCGCCCAGGCGAATCATTGGCTTTGACTTGGCTTCCTTGATCAGCGCGGGCTGGTCTTTTTCTTCCCAGATATTCTCCACCACCAGGTAGGAGCCGGTGATGATCAGGACGGAGGTGATCAGTCCTGCCAGCATGCCGAGCGACCGGTCGAGCGCATTCAGGCGGCTCTTCCGGACCCAGCCGCCGATAACAGAGCTCGCCAGGAACAGCACCACCAAGGTGACCAGAAAGATCGCCACACCGACAGCGAGATCGGCAAAAAACTGCTCTTTGATGTGCTGGCGAGCATACGGTTGCGCCATCGGCAGACCGATCAGCGTAATGACCCCGGCGCCGACCCAGGAAATGACAAAAAGTCCGCCCCGGACAAACCCCAGCGCAAGGCCCATCAATCCGCCGAACAGGATGACGACGAGAACGCCGATATCGATAATATTGAGGGGCAGATTTTCCACGCGTTGTTTGCCTTCGAAATTTGTTGCCGCTGGCCGGAACTAGCCGCCGGCCACGACGGACGGCGGGGCGGCTTTTACCGGGCGAAGCAGCCCCACAAGTTCGTTCAGATGTTCGATCTCTCTCACCGTGATGCCGTCGGCCTTTGGCGCTGATCGGCCACCCTTTCGTTTGGTTTTGGGCATAATGGCCTGGGAGAATCCGAGCTTTGACGCTTCCTTCAGGCGGGCATCGCTCTGACTGACCGGTCGCACCTCGCCGGAGAGGCCTACCTCGCCGAAGACGATAGTGTCCTGAGGCACCGGCGTGCCTGACATAGATGAAATCAACGCCGCCGCAACCGCTAAATCCGCCGCCGGTTCACTGATCCTGAGCCCGCCGGCCACATTCAGATAAACATCATTGGCGCCGACCGACAAATCCGAGCGCGCCTCAAGCACAGCCAGGAT
>JAYQGD010000286.1:0-4329 GCA_038140415.1 Rhodospirillaceae bacterium | reverse complement strand
ACCTTGGCGCCCAGGCGGCTCCAGACCGAGCCCATTTCGAGGCCGATCACGCCGGCGCCGATGACCACCATGGACTTCGGCACTTTCGAGAGCTCCAACGCGCCGGTGGACGTGACAATCTGTTTCTCGTCCACCTCGACACCCGGCAGCGGGGTCACGTCCGAGCCGGTGGCGATGATGATGTTCTTGGTGGTGATGCTTTGTTTCTTACCCTTGGCGTCAGTGATATCCACCTTGCCCGGCGCGGTGATCGTGCCGGTGCCGACCAGCCGGTCAATCTTGTTTTTCTTCATCAGGAAATCGACGCCCTTGATGGTGTCGCTGACCACGCCGTCCTTGTGGGCCATCATGGCCTTGAGATCGAGGCTGACACCGGTCGCCTTGATGCCGTGCTCGGCGAAACTGTGCTGCGCCTCGGCATAGAGGTGCGACGAGTGCAGGAGCGCCTTCGACGGGATGCAGCCGACATTGAGGCAGGTGCCCCCCAGGGTCGAACGTTTCTCCACCAGGGCCACCTTGCCGCCCAGTTGCGCCGCCCGGATTGCGGCCACGTATCCGCCCGGTCCGCCGCCGATGACGGTAACGTCGTAAGTGTCGGCCATAATTCTAACTCCCCAATTGTCTTCGATGAAAAGTCCCTCGCCACGGCGAAAAACGTCTCCACAAATTTCGATTTACATATCCAGCATGATTCGCTGCGGGTCTTCGATGCATTCCTTGACCCGGACCAGGAAGGTCACCGCCTCCCTTCCGTCGATGATCCGGTGGTCATAGCTGTGCGCCACGTACATCATCGGGCGTATCACCACCTCGCCGTTTTCCGCCACCGGGCGCTCGACGATATTGTGCATGCCGAGGATGCCGGACTGCGGCGCGTTCAGGATCGGCGTCGACAGCATGGAGCCATAGATGCCGCCGTTGGTGATGGTGAAGGTGCCGCCGGTCATTTCGTCCAGGCTCAGTTTGCCGTCCCGGGCGCGGGTCCCCATCTCGCGGATGGATTTTTCCACGTCGGCGAAGCTCATCTGATCCGCATCGCGGAGCACGGGCACGACCAGGCCCTGGGGTGTGCCCACGGCAACGCCGATGTCGTAATGGTTCTTGTAGACCAGCTCGTCGCCGTCGATCTCCGCATTGACCGCCGGGATTTCCTTCAACGCGACGATACAGGCTTTGACGAAGAAGCTCATGAAGCCGAGACGCACGCCATGGGCTTTCTCGAACGTGTCCCGGTATTTGTTCCGGACCTCCATCACCGCCGACATGTCGATTTCGTTGAAGGTGGTCAGCATGGCCGCCGTGTTCTGGGCGTCCTTCAGACGCTGCGCGATCCGCTGGCGGAGCCGGGTCATCTTCACCCGTTCTTCGCTCGGGCCCGCCGGCTTGGACGGAATCTGCGTCACCGCCTCACCGGACGCCGCCGGAGCCGCTGCTACAGCCGGAGCCGCCGCGCCGCCGGAATTCAGGTGCGCGAGCACGTCGCCCTTGGTCAGGCGGCCATCCTTGCCGGTGCCGGCAACGGCCGAGGCATCCAGATTGTTTTCGTCCAGCAGCTTCCTCACCGCCGGAGAGGTCGCCGGGTCATCCCCGCCGCTTGCCGCAGCCGCCGGAGCCGGGGCGTCAGGTTTCGGCGCAGGCGCTGCAGGGGCAGGCGCAGCAGCTGCGCCACCGCCCGCACCAATCTTGGCCAACAGCGCGCCGACGGTCACATCCGCGCCTTCCGAGACGACAATCTCGGTGATCGTGCCGGCGGCCGGCGCATTGACTTCCATGGTCACCTTGTCGGTTTCCAGCTCCAGGATCGGCTCATCGGCCGCGACCGTGTCGCCCACGGCTTTCATCACGTTGGAGACCGTGGCCTCGGCAATGGATTCACCCAGTTGGGGCACGGTAACCTCGACCGTTTCACCGCCGCCACCACCGCCGCTTGATGCAGCAGGAGCCGGCGCGAGAGCCGCTTTGGGCGCGGAAGCTGCCGCCGCCCCGCCCTCGCCGATCATGCCCAGCACCGCACCGACTTCGACGTCGGCGCCGGCAGCGGCGATAATTTCCGTCAGGGTCCCGGCGGCCGGTGCATTGACCTCCATGGTTACCTTATCGGTCTCCAGCTCCAGCAGCGGCTCGTCCGCCGCCACCGCATCACCGACTTGCTTCAGCCAGGTGGTGACCGTCGCTTCGCTGATGGATTCACCCAGGGTAGGTACTTTGATTTCAGTCGCCATGGTTCAGGATCCCCAAATTACTTCTTTGCTGTCTTCTTCTTCGCGGAGGTTTTCTTCTTGGCCGCGGTCTTTTTCTTGGCGGCCGTTTTCTTCTTCGCCGCCGGCTTTTTGGCGGCAGCGGATTTCTTGGCAGCGGCCTTTTTCTTCGCCGTGCGTTTCTTCGGCGCGGCGGCGGCGGCAAAGGCAACCTCGTCCACGTCGCCGGGTGCGCGGCGGAACGGCTGGTCCAGCTTGTCGGCGGGCACGTTGAGCGCCTCGTCGACCAGCTTGGCCTGCTCGACATTGTGCTTGCCGAGCGAACCCGCCGCCGGCGAGGCGGAGGCAGGACGGCCCGCATAAAGCGGCCGGCGGACGATCTTGTCGTTGGGGAAGGTGTGTTCCAGCACGAACTCCAACCGCATGTTCAGATAGGTCCAGGCGCCCATATTGGCGGGCTCTTCCTGGCACCAGACGGTTTCCGCATTGGGATAGCGGGACAGTTCCCGGATCAGGCTGTTGCGCGGCCAGGGGTAAAGTTGTTCCACCCGGATGATCGCCACATCGTTGATCTTTTGCTCGCGGCGCGCCTCCAGCAGGTCGTAATAGACCTTGCCCGAGCACAGCACGACCCGGCGGATTTTATCGTCGGCCTTCAGATCGTCGATCTCACCCAAGACCCGGCGGAAGTGGGTCCCCGGCCCCATTTCGTCCAGGGTCGAGATGTTGAGCTTATGCCGCAGCAGGGACTTGGGCGACATGACCACCAGGGGTTTGCGGAAATTCCGCAGCATCTGGCGGCGCAGCGCATGGAAGAAGTTGGCCGGCGTGGTGATATTCACCACCTGCATATTGTCCTCGGCGCAGAGCTGCAGGAACCGCTCCAGCCGCGCGGACGAGTGTTCCGGTCCCTGGCCTTCCATGCCGTGGGGCAAGAGCATCACCAGGCCGCAAAGCCTGAGCCATTTGGACTCACCGGATGACAGGAACTGATCGAATATCACCTGGGCCGTATTGGCGAAGTCGCCGAACTGGGCTTCCCACAGGGTCAGCGTATTGGGATCGGCCAGGGCGTAGCCGTATTCGAAGCCGGCCACGGCGAATTCCGACAGCGGGCTGTCCATTACCTCGAACGAGGCCTGATCGGGGCTGATTTCGCTCAAGGGGAAATAACGGTTTTCATTTTCCTGATCGACGATCACCGCATGGCGGTGGGAGAAGGTGCCCCGGCCCGAATCCTGGCCCGACAGCCGGACCTTATAGCCTTCCATCATCAGCGAGCCGTACGCCAAAGCCTCGCCCATAGCCCAATCCAGGCCTTCGCCTGTTTCCATCATCGTGGCCTTGGCCTTGAGCTGACGGATCAGTTTGGAATTGATGTTGATGCCCTCAGGCTGGCGGGCGAGGGACAGGCCGATCTCCTTCAGCTTGTCGATCTCGACACCGGTGAGGTCGTCGCGCTTTTCCTCGTCTCCGTCCAACTGCGACAGGCCTTCCCAGGTGCCTTCCAGCCAGTCGGCCTTGTTGACCTTGTAGTCGGACGCCGCCTCATACGACGCATCCAGGTGCGCCCTGAAATCAGCCTCCATCTTGTCGGCTTCTTCCACGGTCATCGCGCCTTCCTTGATCAGTTGATCGCGGAGGATTTGCCGGGTTGCCGGATGATTGGCGATCGCCTTGTACATGCGCGGCTGGGTGAACATGGGTTCGTCGCCCTCGTTGTGCCCGTGCCGGCGGTAGCAGAAGATATCGATCACCGCGTCGCGCTTGAATTTTTGGCGGAACTGCACCGCCAGATCGGCGGCCCGGCAGACAGCCACCGGATCGTCGCCGTTCACATGGAAAATCGGCGCCTGCAGGCCTTTGGCCACGTCCGTCGGATAGGGCGTCGAACGGGACGCGGACGGGTTGGTGGTAAAGCCGATCTGGTTGTTCACAATGATATGGATAGTGCCGCCGGTGCGATAACCGCGAAGCTGCGACATATCGAGAGACTCGGGCACGATCCCCTGGCCGGCAAAAGCCGCATCGCCGTGCAGCAGCAGGCCCATGACTTTTTCCCGCTCTTCATCGCCGCGGATCGCCTGCTTGGCGCGGACCTTGCCCAGCACCACCGGGTTCACACATTCCA
>JAYQGD010000285.1:0-4332 GCA_038140415.1 Rhodospirillaceae bacterium | reverse complement strand
GAATGGCGAAAGCACGGACCGGCAGGATGCAGCCGCCTGATTTTTGGTACAGCGAACGGCCGGGTCTAGCGCCGCTGCTGTTGTCCCCGCTTTCCGGTCTCTACGCGCTCGGCGGCACGCTCCGTCAGGCACTGACCTCGCCCGTCTCTGCGGGGGTGCCCGTGATCTGCATCGGCAATCTCACCGCCGGCGGCGCGGGAAAAACCCCGACTGCGCTCAAACTGGCCCAACTGCTCAGCGACCAAGGCCGGCGGCCACATATCCTAAGCCGGGGATATGGCGCGCACGTCTCGGCCCCGGTCCGGGTCGATCCTACTAAACATACTTACCGGGATGTGGGCGACGAGCCCCTCCTTTTAGCCCAAGCCGCACCCACCTGGGCCAGCCCGGATCGCATCGCCGGGGCGGCGGCGGCCATCGCCGCCGGGGCGGATGTCTTGATATTGGATGACGGATTCCAGAATCCCCGGTTGAAGAAAGATGTCTCTCTTCTGGTTGTTGACGGTGCTGTCGGGTTCGGAAATAGCCGGGTGATGCCGGCAGGCCCCTTACGGGAATCTATTCAAGCCGGCGCCGCGCGGGCGGACGCGCTGTTGATTATCGGCAAGGACGCATACGGCATCGGCGAGCTGTCCGCCTTTTCTTCCCTACCGAAATTCTCGGCCCGATTGACAGCAGCTGGCGGTGACGCGCTCGTTGGCAAACGGCTTTATGCTTTTGCCGGGATCGGGCGGCCCGAAAAATTCTTCGCCACCCTAAAAAAACTCGGCGCTGAGCTGGTGGAAAAGACCCCGTTTCCCGATCATCACCCCTATTCGGTTGACGAAGTAGAGCGCCTGGTCCAAAAAGCCGCCGCCATGGACGCCACGCTGATCACCACCGCCAAGGACCACGCCCGCCTCGCCCCGCACCATAAGGGGATCGAGGTGCTGGACGTCGCCCTTGAGCTAGATGATGAACCCGCGTTCATGAACACGCTGGCCCCGGCGCTCGGAAAGTCCCTCTAACGTCATGATGCGCCGTCTGGGCCATATCCTTGAAGCCGGCGCTGCCTGGTTTGTTTATGCGATTTTCGCCATTCTGCCCCTGGACGCGGCGTCGGGTCTGGGCGGCTGGATCGGCCGGACCTTCGGTCCGCGCCTGCGGGTCACCAACAACGCCCGGCGCAATCTGGCGAAATGCTTTCCCGACATGTCACCGGATCAGATTGAAGCAACCGTGCTCAAGATGTGGGAAAATCTGGGCCGCACTGCGGGCGAGCACCCGCACCTGGGCCAGTTTGATCCCTACAAGGAGAACAGCCGGGTGGAAGTCGTGGGCGCCGAACATTGCGATGCCTTGCGCGACGACGACAAGCCGGGGCTGTTTTTTGCCGGGCATATCGCCAACTGGGAAATCTCACCCCTGGCCGGCACTAAGCGCGGGCTGACCGTGCACCTGGTCTACCGCCGCGCCAACAACCCGTTCTTCGATAAACTGGTGCAGAAAGGCCGGGACGCGCTGGGCAGCGATCTCTACCCCAAAGGTTCGGAAGGCGCCAAGTCGATCCTGCGGGCCCTGCGCCGGGGCGATCATATGGCTATGCTGGTGGACCAGAAAATGAATGACGGCATCTCGGTGCCATTTTTGGGCCACGACGCCATGACCGCGCCCGCCGTGGCCGAACTGGCCTACCGCTATGACTGTCCGCTGGTGCCGGCGCGGGTGGAACGGCTTGAGGGCGCGCGCTTCCGGGTAACCTTCTATCCGGCGGTCGACAAGCCGGACACGGGTGACAAGACAGCGGATATCGCCGCGCTGATGACGGAAGTGAACCGGCATTTGGGCGACTGGATCACCGAGCGGCCGGAACAGTGGCTGTGGGTCCACAACCGCTGGCCTGATTAGCCATCATCGTTCAATCAGTAACCCCGGATCGAGCGGCGTGCCGTTCAACGAGACACCCAAGTGCAAATGCGGACCCGTCGCCCGGCCGGTTCGTCCCACAGCGCCGATCTCTTCACCTTTGCGCACTTTCTGCCCGGCTTTAACGCCGGCGGCGCTCATATGAATATAGATAGACGTCAGCCCCATCCCATGGTCGATCAACACGGTCTTGCCGTTAAAAAACATGCCGGGATGAACGAACCGCACGATCCCTCCGGCCAGAGCGTGGATCGGGGTACCGGTAGGCGCGGCAATATCGAGACCAAAATGCGGCCGGCGAGGCTGGCCGTTTAGAATCCGCCGACTGCCGTAGACACCGCTGATCCGCCCCTCGGCCGGTTGTTCGAACCCGGAGAGAAAAAACGGATCGGGCGCCCGCAAACGCTTGGCGGCGTCCATTTCTTTCCGCTCCCGGGCGATCCGTTTCAGATCGGCGGGGTTCGGGGTCACCTTGCGCTTGGGCAATCCGTCAATACGTTGCACCTTGAACTGCCGCTGTCGGATGGCGAGGGTCCGGACATCTTCCTTACGGCCGATCCGGACAACCAGTTGAGCCTCATCGCCGGCATTCCAGGGAAAGCCCAGCAGAAACGTCCCGGTCTTGGAGACCGGTACTTCTTTGTTATCCAGAAAGACTTTGGCATTCGGCTCCGTGTGACCGATCACCAAACCCCCTTGTGCAACGTTGCCTTCCAGCTTGAAGGTCGTGGACTGGGCGTAGGCGGGAATCACCGCCAGATAAAAGACCAGCGCAAAGATGAGACTTCTCACAGAAGCGTCCCTTGGGCGTCCTTGTCCGGCTTGGACTTAGCCGCCGCTTTCTTTGTCGGTTTCGGTGGGGGCGGCGCCGAGCCATCCGCCGTTTCCACCCGCGCGCCGACATCGCCATCCTTGAAACGGATGTTCACGGATTGGCCGGGCTCGGCGGAGGCAGCATTGACCAGATCGCCGGCCTCGTCGGTGACCAGGGCAAATCCCCGGTCGAGAACCCGCTGGTAGGAGACGCCCTCAAGCCGTATAGATTGGCGCTCCAAGTCATTGTCCCTTTGACTGAGATAGCTGCTCATCCCCCGCCGCCAGGCCAGGACCTGCGCGGAAAGTTGATCCGCTTTCCGGTCGATCTGCCGTGCCGGGCTGATCAACCCGCCGGCCAGCCGGGCGACGTCAGCTCTCAGATCATTCAGAAACACATCCTTCGCCCGAAGCAATTGTTCGCTGCGGTCATCCAGGCGCAAAGTCGCTTCCTGGGCGAGGCGCGCCGGATCGGGAATGCCCCGCGCGAGCCCGTCGATGGTGCGCGTCCCATCCTGCAGGAACCGATGAATCGCCCGCTGCAGCCGGGCCCCGTCGTCGGCCACCTGGGCCATCAGCTCGGTGCGCACCGGCACAGCCATTTCGGCGGCGGCCGTGGGTGTCGGCGCGCGCCGGTCGGAGGCAAAGTCTATCAGCGTCGTGTCGGTTTCGTGGCCGACAGCGGAGATCAGCGGGATGACGCTGGCCGCGGCGGCTCGCACCACCACCTCTTCGTTGAAGGCCCAAAGGTCTTCGAGGCTGCCGCCGCCCCTGGCAACAATCAACACATCGGGCCGGGGCACGGGCCCATCCGCCTTCATCCGGTTAAAGCCGTCGATGGCGGCCGCGATTTGGCCGGCGGCGCCGTCGCCTTGCACATTCACCGGCCACAGCAGCACATAGCGAGGGAACCGGTCCCGCAGCCGGTGCATGATGTCCCGAAGCACCGCCCCGGTGGGAGAGGTCACCACGCCAATGACCTCCGGAATATACGGAATGTCCTTCTTGCGCTCTTCGTCGAACAAGCCTTCCGCCAGCAGCTTCTTGCGCCGGTCCTCCAGCATCTTGAGCAGCGCGCCTTCGCCCGCCACTTCCATCTGTTCGATAATGATCTGATAGCTGGACCGGCCCGCATAGGTGGACAGCCGGCCGGTGACGATCACCTCCATCCCGTCCTCGGGCGATACCGACAACCGACCGACGGTGCCCCGCCAGCAGACACCGTCCAGCACCGCGTTCTCGTCCTTCAGCGTCAGATACATATGTCCGGACCGCGCTACGGTCAGGCGGGAAATCTCGCCCCGCACCCGCACATGGGAGAAATTGTCCTCGACCGTGCGCTTCAGCGCCTGGGAAATATCACTGACCGAAAACACCGGCCGGTTGTCGCCGGTGGCGGTGGCCGGTTCGTCTGGCCCGTCGATGGGGCTATCAAATGGATCGAGTTCGGACATGACTTGAGGACAATTTATGCTATGAGTCGGTCTCCGTATAGGCGGAAGTGAGAAAGAACCGAAAACGGATCCAATCAAAGGTGGGGGCGGATATCATGAAAGTATTGGTCGTCGGTGGCGGTGGACGGGAACACGCCTTGTGCTGGGCCATCGCCCGGTC
>JAYQGD010000284.1:0-4351 GCA_038140415.1 Rhodospirillaceae bacterium | reverse complement strand
ACGCTGTGTGGGGCGGCAACAATTTCGACACGCGGGATATTCTCGATGGCTTGGACGACTCGCTCCGCAAGCTGGACACGGACTATGTCGACATTTTCCACATCCACGGGCTGAGCCTCCGGACCTATGACCGGGTGATCGACGAGGTGGTGCCGACGCTCTTAAAGGAAAAAGAGAAAGGTAAGCTGCGGCACTTGGCGGCGAGCGAATATTCCCAGATCGATCCGGGCCACGACATGCTGCAGCGCGCCTTCGAAGACAATTGCTTCGACGTGGTGATGCTGGCCTATTCCCTGATGAACCAAAAGGCTGAGAGCCGGGTGTTCCCGAAAACCATGGAACTGGGGATCGGCACGCAGATCATGTTCGCGGTGCGCAGCCTGTTCAGCGTGCCGGGCCGCCTCCAAGGCGACGTGGCGGAACTGATCCGGACCGGCGATTTGGACCCGGCCAAGGTGGATGCCAAAGACCCGCTGGGATTCCTGCTGCACGACGGCGGCGCGGAAAGCGTGATCGACGCCTGTTACCGCTATGTGCGGCACCAGCCTGGTGCGGATGTGATCTTGTTCGGCACCGGCAATCCGGATCACTTGGGGCCTAATCTGGCGTCCATCCTGAAGCCGCCCTTGCCGGACGCGGACGTGGCCAAACTGCGGGAACTATTCGGGCATCTGGAAGATGTGGGCCTTGACGGGCCGGGCCGCACACGGTGATCGGTTAGATGCGGCGGCTGGCCGCCGAGCTGCCCCATTGGACTTCCAGAGCTTCCGAGGCGTGCATGGTGCCCATGGGCGAATCCTCGTTCAGCAAATCCCCGTCGGTCCAGTGTTCCACCCGGAAGTCATACGGGTCGAACCAATAGTCGAAGATTTGCGAGCCCAAAATGTGCCGGCCGATCCCCCAGGAATGCTTGTAGCCCTGTTCGACCAGGTGCTCGTGGCCCAGATAGACGGCGTTCACGTCCTCTACCTCGAAGGCGATATGACCCAGTCCGGCCTTGTCTGACGGCACGGTCAGCAGCGTGTGGTGATCGACGAATTCCTGGCCGCGGTCGACCCGATTGAAGGCCATGATGACCTCGCCGTCGTCGTTGGTCAGCTCGTCGGAGCTCACCATGCCGAAATGGGATTTGTAGAACGCGTCGGTGGTTTTGAAGTCGGTAATGTTCAGCACCACGTGCCCCAGCCGTTTGCATTGGGCGGGCCCGCGCGTCAGCCGGACCAGTTCGCCCCTCCGTTGCCGGTTGCTGCCGTAGTTGCTGTCATAGTGATTGATCAGGGGCTGAGCCGCGGGTTTTTCGATGCCGTGGACGATCTCCACCTGAAAGCCGTCCGGGTCGGCCAGGCGCACCCGCTTGCCGCCGCCGGGCTCGTCAATCTCTTCCACATCCGACGCACCGTCGGCCTGCGCGATCGCGGCCAGGTCGTCTTCGCTGTTCGCTTCGAAGGCGAAGCCGACGAAGGCCGGCTCGTCCCCCAATTCGGTAATGTGCGCGTGAAGATGGGGATCGGTCCCGCGCATATAAAGCGCTGTCTCCGTCCGGGCCGACCGGGTGAGGCCGAAATCGGTTAGGAAGGTCTCCATCTTGTCCAGGTCCGGCGCCCGAAAGCGGGCATAGAGGACGTCTTTCACCTTAATCATCGCGGTTTCCTTTGCTGACGGTGATTGTGTGGCGGGATGGCCGGATTTTCAACACCTAGGGCGGGATAGGAGGTTGAACCATCTGGGGCTAGTTGGGTAAATTTACGTCGCGTGGCTGCAGCATAATCTTAGGGAACACATGACCAAAGCGATCGTCATCCACGAATACGGAGGCCCCGACGTCCTGCAATGGGAGGATATCGAGGTCGGCGAACCGGGCCCGAACGAGGTGCGTCTCCGCCACGAGGCGATGAGCCTGAACTTCCGCGACACCTATCACCGCACGGGCTCGTACAAAATTCCTGGCGACAAGTTTCCGGCGATCATCGGCGGCGACGGCTCCGGGGTGATCGAAGCGGTCGGTGAGAATGTCAGTCTTGTGAAAGTCGGTGACCGGGTAGCCTATGGCACCGGGCCCATGGGCTCCTATGCGCAATCCAGACTGATTCCGGCGGAGTTCGTGGTCAAATTACCGGACGAAATTTCGTTTGAGGATGGAGCGGCGATGATGGTGAAAGGGCTGACGGCGCATTATCTTCTCCGCCAATCATATGATGTGAAGGCCGGTGAGACGATCCTGATCCAAGCAGCGGCCGGTGGCGTCGGCCTGTTCATGGTGCAATGGGCCAAGCATTTAGGGGCGACGGTGATCGGCACTGTGGGTTCGGACGCGAAGGCGGAAATCGCCAGGAAATACGGCTGCGATCATACGATCAACTACAGCGAAGAGGATTTCACCAAGCGGGTGCGCGAGATCACCGACGGGGTCGGCGTGCCGGTGGTCTATGATGGCGTCGGTGCGGCGACCTACGCGGGCTCCCTTGATTGCCTGGCCGAGCGGGGGTTCCTGATCGGCTACGGCAATGCCTCCGGCAACTTCCCGATGGTCGATCCGTTCGACTTGATGCATAAGGGCTCGCTCTATTTCCAGCGGACCTCGATGTACAATCATGTGCGCAACCGGGACGAGCTGGAAACCGGGGCGAACAAGGTCATGGACCTGGTCGCCCGCGGCATCGTCAAGATCGAGATCGGCAGCGAATACGCGCTGAAAGACGCCCGCCAGGCCCATATCGACCTGGAGGCCCGGAAAACTTCCGGGAACGTGATCTACCGGCCTTAGGATTCTTGGTCTTAGAGGACTTTCATTCCCTTGTCGGAGAAGGTGAGCTCGATGGTCACCTTGCCTTCGTTCAACAGCCAGGGACGGATGCGGAAGCTGCGGGCGCCGCTGGAATGCATGGGATCGCTCTCGGCAATTTTGGTGGCTTCTTCCAGACTGTCGGCGCGGATGATGACCATGCCTTCGCCGTCCCAGTCCTGCTCTGCGTCATCAGAAAACGGCCCGGCGCCAAACATAATGCCACGATTCTGCAGATCATGCTGAAAGGCCAGATGCTCCTCCACGTTCTCCATGACCGGACCCAAGCCGTTGGTCGGCGTGGTGAACACCACATACATCTTCTTCGCTAATAGCCCCTTGTCGGTGCACATCTGCACCAATCCGGCCCAATCCATATCCTGTCCTGCCATCTTCGCCTCCTTAAGGTTGTTGTGTTGGTGAAACTGTAGCGGGCAGGAGCCGTCGACCCAAGCCCGGATAGCCCGCCTCACGAGGGTTTGTTTTCGGGCGTTACTCCGCCGGACGGTCGGGGTCGATCTCCACCAGGATCGTATCGAACATGGTGAGGACCGGCTCATTCTGCTGGTTGAACATTGCCGAATAGAGACGGCAGACGCCCATGCCGGGCTTGGAATTGGACAGCCGCTTGTCGATGCATTTGGTTTCCAGATGGACGGTGTCGCCGACATAGAGCGGCTTGGCGAAGCGGATTTCATCGTAGCCGCCGGAAGCCAGGACGCGCCGGTTGATGCCCTGGCTCTGCAGCAGCTTGATCCGGATGGCCAGGGTCATGGTGCCGGGCGCGATCAGAGCGCCGTGGGCCGAGGCCTTGGCCTTCTCCTCGTCCATGTGAAAATCCATTTGGTCCCACATTTCGGCGAAGGCGATCGTGTCTTCCTTGGTAACCTCGTAGCCGTCGACCCGTTCCACCTTGTCCACGTCGATATCCTGGTAGAAGCGGTCGATATATCCCGGATGCGTCATGGAGAGATTAGCCCTCGTCGTCGGGGAAGGCGTTCTCCACGCCCTCGGCCACGCTGACCGCGAAGCAGTTCATCTGCAAAGCGATGCAGAGGTAGTAACTGATGATGGCGGTCAGTTCGAACAGGGTGTTCTCCCCAAAGATATCCAGGGCGCGTTTGTAAGTGGCCTCCGACAGTTTCTTGGTGGTCAGCACCTCGTTCGCCACGTCATAGACGGCTTCTTCTTCCTTGGAGTTGAACGTGGGGCGTTCGCCGGCCAGGATGGCGTCGGGGATGGCCGGGTCCAGACCCTGATCCAGGGCGATGGGTTTGTGCGCCGCCCATTCCACCGGCTGGCGCCAATTCTTGGCGACCACGAGGATGGCGAGCTCGGACAGTTTCGGCTCCAGCGTCGTGTGATAGCGGCAATAGGCGCCGAACTTCTGGATCAGGGAGCCCAGTTCGGGGCTTCGAAACCAGCCGTTCATCGGTCCGCCGATCCGGCTGCGGGGGCCAGATAGGATTTCGTCGTGGAGCTTTTGCTGCTCCGGCGTCATTTCGTCGTAGTCGAGTAGCTTTAATCTGGACATGGAACCCTCTCTTAAATGTGGCCGCAGTTTGGCCT
>JAYQGD010000283.1:0-4361 GCA_038140415.1 Rhodospirillaceae bacterium | reverse complement strand
CTATGAACCCGACCTGTTCGAACGCTTCGATCCCCTGGTGCAGCTTCACGGCGCATTTATTACCCGGGCCAAGCGGGCCATCGAACGGCTCGGCGGCGAGGTCACCGTGGCCTTCATGGATTCCGAATTCTACGAGGCCTGGCTCGGCGTCAACGACTTCGACGACAGCCGGGATTTGCGCGTCGCCTGGGCCCGCCAGCAGATCAGAGGGCTCACCAAGTGAACGGTGAAATAACCTAAACGGACCACAGCCATGTTCTATGCAGACAAAACCACCCTCGAAATCGTCGCCCAATTGATGATCGCGACCCTGTTCGTCGGCACCCTATTGGTCAACGCGACCACCAAGGTGAAACAGCATGCGGACCGGATGGCGGCGATGGGCCTGCCCATGCCGTATCAAATGCTCTGGGCCGGGTTCGCCGTGCAGGCGGTGGGCAGCGTCATGGTCACCATCGACTGGCATACGGAGATCGGCGCGATCATCCTGATCGTCTTTACCATCATCGCCAGCGCCATTTTCCACCGGTTCTGGACCGTGCCTGATCCGCTGCTCCGTCATCTCCATTTGTCGTTTGCTTTCTCCAATGTGACCGTGATCGGCGGGCTATTGATGCTGCTGACCTAGGCCGGTTCAATGCTGTCACCATGGAGATCAACCGCGTATAGTGCGGCCACACTTCAAAACCAAACCAACACGTAAGAGGACGCTATGGGTGAGAAACTCGGAATGATCGGGCTCGGCAAGATGGGCCTGGAACTGTCAAAGCAGCTGATGATCGACGGCCATGAAATGTACGGCTATGACATCGATCCAGAACGGATGCAGATGCTGGCCGAGGCCGGCGGCACACCGGTGGAGTCCGGCAAAGCCATGGCTGAGATTTGCGACATCACCTTCTCCATCCTCCTCGCCCCGGAACATATCGAGGAGAACACTATCGGTGAGAACGGTATCATCCATGCGGGCAAGGAAAGCCATATCCATGTGGAAATGAGCACCATGTCGCCCTCGTTCCAGATCGGGCTGGCCCAGAAGTTGGCGGATCATGGCATCGACATGATGGATGCGCCGATCTCCGGCTCCCACGACAAGACGGCAGCCCGGATCATCACCTTTATGGCCGGTGGTTCCGACGCCGCGTTCGAGCGAGTGCGTCCGATCATCGAACCCTTGGGCCGGGATGTCTCCCATACCGGTTCGGTCGGCACCGGCGCGACCATGAAGGTCATCACTAATCTCTATGTGAATTCGGTGACCGCGCTCTTGGCCGAGGTGGCCGTGGTCGGTGAGAAAGCCGGGCTGAGTCACGAGTCCATGATGCATTGCCTATCCATGGGCTCGGTCAGAGGCGTGATGTTTGAAACCATGATGCCGCGCTTCTTCAACCGGGACTTCGCCCCGCGTGGCGCGGTGGAGATCTATTATAAGGACATGGGGCTCGCCATCGACCTCGCCAAGGATCACGATATTGATCTTACCGTGGTGCCGGCAGCGCGGGAGATGTTCAAGCGCGCGATGGACGCCGGTTGGTCAAAGGACGACGCCAGCAAGGTTCTGGAAGTCTACTACGGTAAGGATAAGGCTTAGCCCCTTGCTCACACATTCCATTGGCGGGCGATCGCGTCCAGATGCCCGGCCAGGGCCTCGGGCTGAGACATGAACGGCGAGTGGCTGGTGGCCATATCGATCACCGGATCGCAGGGGTGATGGCGCATCATGGCGCGCTGGCTGTCCGGCCTGATGGCGTTGTCCTCGCTGCAGAAAACATAGGCCCGGCGCAGACTGCCCCAGCGCGAGTCCGTGGTGGCGACGGGCGTGGTGAAGATCGACACCGCCTGTGGCACTAGTTTGCTTTTTGCCCAGGCAATCATCCCCTCGCTGCAGTCATTGTAAAAGCACGGAGCTATGCCCTCGTCATCCACGGTGAAGGTCTTTCCATCTTCGGACGTTTGCCGATATTGGCCCAACAGAGAATCTTCGTTGCCCTCCGTCAGGTCGGCTCGGCATTGGCCGTTGGCCGGGATGGCGGCGGTCAGATATACCAGCCCGGCAATCTGCTCAGAGAAGTTTTCGCCCGCCTGGGTGATGGTCGCGCCGCCCAGGGAATGCCCGACCAACAGCACTTTCTCATCAAAGCCCGACAGTACCTCGCCCACGCGGGACATATAATCGTTCAGCCCCACCTCTTCCGGCGGCATCGGATCGGACCCGTTGGGCGGCATGTCCGGCGCGGCGACAGTATGACCTTTGGCCTCCAGATGAGGGACCAGATGATCCCAGCACCAGGCGCCGTGAAACGCACCATGAATAAGAACGATGGACGCCATGGCTCAAATTCTCCCTAGTTCGGGACGGAGACCATCAGCTCTAGAAGCGCATGACGTTTTTCCGTCCGGATCACCTCGACCGCGCGGGCCAGAGCCGCCGGCAGGTCTTCGCCCCGCTCGACCTTTTCCGCATATCCCCGGCTGGCTTCAGCCACCTGACAGAAATCGGGGGACGGTCGCAGCGATGTCAGCGGCATGACGTTCAGCTTGTCCGCCTGGCCGTCGGGGTAGACGTTGCGGGCGGCGCGGCGCACCGCGTTCCAGATGCCGTTGTTCATGATGATGATGAGGATCGGCAACTCCATCGCCTCGGCAATCTGATGACACGCCACCGGGTTGCTGAAAATATAAGAACCGTCGCCGACGGCAGCGATGCTCAACCGGTTCGGATTGGCCAGCGACGCCCCGATCGCCGCCGGCACCCCCCAGCCGAGCCCGCCGGAATTTGGCGGTAAGAACACCTGGTGCGGCCCCTTGGCGTCCAGGAACGGCGGCGGGGGGCCGAGCTCCGTAAAGATCATGGCTTCGCCGTCCAAATACTCGGAGACGCAGTGGGCGACAAACGGCGGCGACATGGGCGCGCCGTTGCCCTGCAGAGCACGCTCCGTCATCGCCGCCCGGCGCTTTTCGTTGGCGGCCTTGATCTCGTCGAACCGGCCGGAGGCCCCACCGTCCGCGCCCATGGCGGCGGCCAGCGCGGTCACCGCGGCCGCCGGATCGGAGACAATCGCCAGATCGTTCTTGTAGCTTCGCACCGGCATGCGAGAGAAGATCGGGTCCGGCCCGACATGGATGACCTTGCAGTTTTCGTTGGGCTGATGGTTGCGCTGGATCCACGGCACCTCGGCATCAATGGCCAGGATCACATCCGCCGTCTCCAGCCGGTCGCCAAAGTCATAGCCGCAGTTCATCGGGTGCGCCGCCGCCAGCGTGTTCTGAATGGCAAAATGCTGCACAACCGGTAAGGCGTAATCGGACACAAAACCGTCCAGGACGCCGCCTAAGCGTTTTTCCGGATCGCTTCGTTGCGTAATCACCAATGGGCTCTTGGCGCCCGCCAGCCACTCGGCCGCCTGCTCAATCGCGGCTGCATCCGGCGCGGGCAATGTCGGCGTAGATTGGCGCGGAAAATCGACCGGCTTATCGCCGGGCCAGGCCTCGGCCAGGGGCTCGCGTGGCAGTTCCAGATACACCGGCCCACGCGGCGACGCATTGGCGACGGCGTAGGCGCGGTCAGCAAGATCGGCTGCCGTTTCCGGATAGCGCAGTTCGTAATTCCACTTGGTCGCTTCCCGGACCAAACCGGCCTGATCAAACATTTCCTGACCGTATTGGATCGGCGTCATGCGGGAGCCCAGCCGGTCATGTTCGGTCAGCGGCGTCCGGCCGGCCATCATGATCAGCGGCACATTGTCGCTCTTGGCATTGATCAGTCCCATGACCGAGTTCGCCAGGCCCACATTCACGTGCACCATGGCCGCCTGGGCCCGGCCCGTCGCCAGATAGTAGCCGTGCGCCATGGCGATGGCCGCCGTCTCGTGGGGCATGACCAAGGCCTCCGGCATGGGCAGGTTCTTCAACGGGCTGTTGGCAAAGGCCTCGATCACCGGGGCGAAGTCGGTGCCGGCATTGCCGAACAGATAGTCCACGCCGACATATTTGAGCCGCATCAGCAGCGCCTGTGCGGCGTTCTCGGGGATTGGATAATTGGTCATTTTGCCTCGCTCCTCCCGGAATGGCTTTTGGCGATCATGCTAAGCGGACTCTTGAGGGTCAAACGCTGTTTATCAGTCCGCCGTCAACGCGGATCAGGGAGCCCGTGACATAGCTCGCCCGTTCGCTCATCAGGAAAGCCGCCACACCGGCGAATTCTTCCACGGTGCCATAGCGCTTGGCCGGGATGCTGCCCTGGTTCTGGGCCTTTTGATCCTCCAGGGATATTTCTTTCCGCTTGGAGTTATTAATGTCCATGTTGATCAGCCGCTCGGTCTCAATCCGGCCGGGCAGGATCATGTTCACGGTGACGCCGT
>JAYQGD010000282.1:0-4377 GCA_038140415.1 Rhodospirillaceae bacterium | reverse complement strand
CGCAAGATGTTGTGACCATTGTCATGCGGGCCTTAAAGAATAACGATGACCCAACGCCGAACCGGGGCATAGCAATCACTTTCAATTTCGCATCTCCTGCGAACAAGCAGATGACCGGTCCCTTGGCCCGTTTCATCCCGATGGTCAAAGGCCCCGTCTACGGCAAAATGATTTGTTATCGTAGCTTCAGCCTGGAAAATTTTCGGAGACGAGGAGACGTCGCGGTGATCGACGCAATTCTAACTTTGACATCCGGCGCCTTTGCGGGATACCGGTTCCAACTGTCACTTCAAAGGAATAACACATTCGACGGCAGTTGGATGACCGACGCCGTTTTCCCAATCAAGGTCGACGCCCTCTAGACCTGGTCTTCTAAGTTTCCCTTGTCTTGGAACTCCGTACGTCGTTAGGTAGCGTCAAATCCCACGGTTTAGGAGACAAACATGGCGGCGCCAGAGCGATTTTCCGGAGTTCTCACCCCGGTCATCACCCCTTTTGATCAGGACCGGAATCCAGATCCGCAACGGCTGCTCAACCAGTGCAAGTGGATGTTGTCTCAGGAAGTCGGTCTAGCTGTCTTCGGCACCAACAGCGAAGCAAACTCCCTCTCGACTGAAGAGAAAATCGAACTCATTGATTACCTGATCGACAACGGCATTGATCCGAAACGGATGATGCCAGGCACCGGCTGCTGCGCGCTTTCCGACTCGGTCAAGCTGACGGCGCACGCGGCAAAGCGCGGGTGCGGTGGGGCGTTGATGCTGCCGCCCTTTTACTACAAAGGAGTCAGTGACGACGGGCTCTATGCCAACTTCTCCGAGGTTGCACAAAAAGTCGGCAACGAGAACCTTCGAATTTATCTCTATCACATTCCGCCGGTCTCCAACGTGCCAATCACCCTCGACCTGATTGAACGCCTGGTGACCGACTATCCGGAAACGGTAGTAGGTATCAAAGACAGTTCAGGCGATTGGAACAACACCAAGGCGATGCTTGACCGGCAATGGGACGACTTCCGAATATTTGCCGGTGCAGAGACGTTCCTGCTCGACAACATGCGGAACGGTGGCGCCGGCTGCATCTCCGCCACGGCCAACGTCAATCCGGCGGCGATCCACAACCTTTTCGCAAATTGGCAGGACGACAATGCCGACGACCTGCAGGCCGGCTTGGATGAGGTCCGGGAGACTTTCCAGAAGTATCCGATGATCCCGGCGTTGAAACAGTGCGTCGCACATTATGCGGATGATCCCGTTTGGGAAACGGTCCGTCCGCCCCTCACGAGCCTTACGGCTGAGCAAAAATCCGGGCTAGTTGCTGATCTGCAAGCGCTGAATTTTGAAATGCCGGGCCTCAACGAAACGGCTCGCGCGGCGGAATAGCCGGCAGGGGGAGTAACATGTCTGAGTATTTGGAATTCGATCCCAACGAAATTGAACGGCGCGCAGTCTACCGCCTGCTCACAGGTGCGGTGGTTCCACGGCCCATCGGCTGGGCCTCGACGATCAGTCCGGAAGGTGTGAGCAACCTGGCGCCTTTCAGTTTTTTCACCGTTGTCTGTGTTGCTCCGCCGATGATCTCTCTGACCATCGCCCGCAATCCGGATGGGACCGAGAAGCACACGTTGAAGAACGCCAAAGAAACCGGCGAATTCGTGTTCAACATCGTGACGGCGCCGGTGTGGGAGAAAATGGTCGACAGCGCTAACGCCATCCCCGAGGACGAAAGCGAATTTGACGATACAGGGCTGACGCCTCTGGCCTCGTTCAAAGTCAAACCGCCACGGGTCGCCGAGGTGCCCATCCATTTCGAATGCAAAGTCGAAGACGTGATCGAATTCGGCCCTAACAAACACCCCCTATTAGTTGGCGAGGTCGTTCACTTCCACGTCGACCCCTCCTGTATGACGGATGGCTATATCGACATGCAGAAGCTTGACCCGATTGGGCGTCTTAACGGTTTTTTCTATTCAAAGCTCGGTGAGATCATGGAACGCAAGTTCGAGGACGGCCAACCGAGATAGGGTTTGGCCCAACGTGAGGTGGTCTTCACCAATTACCCCCTTTCCTCCCACTTGCCGGCGTCATTCTGCTGCCAATAGCTAAGTTTATGCTCGCTATCTTTGAGCGATTTCCAGCGTTCCCGGGCGGCTTGAAGTGACTCCTGATCGTTGCCGTCAAACAAATCAAAGGCGCGCTCATAGCCGTCGAAGGCATCCGTGCCGACCCCGTCTGTCAAAAACAGAAAAGTTGCTGCATTTGGGTTTTCGAGATCGACAGTTAGCCAAATAAGTTGGTCTTTCTCGTGCCCGTCTTTGGCGCTGCCGTGCGGCAGCCAACCATCAGGTGGCGTAGTCCACAGCGCAGCGTTGAGCGCCTCGAGACGATCCTCGGAACCGGCGAGCACAACCGCCCTCTTCCCAGCATCCAGCGTCTTCTGCAACAGAATCGGCAGCACTGCTTCCAAAGGCGATTTTTGTAAGTGATAAAAAGCGATCTCAGTCATTGTTCCGACACTTTTTAGAGTATTACTTATAACCCGCCTTGACCCACGGAAAAACGTTTACGAAAGTTTAGATATGAATCGCTTGATAGCCGTAGTTGCCACCGCCTTCTTTCTCCAATTCGCAACTTGGGGAGCCACTGCCGCAGAAGATGCTATTCCTAGGACAATCACTGTCCAAGGAACGGGATCGGTGACAGCAAAGCCGGACCAGGCGACTATTATCACAGGCGTTGTTACCCGCGCGGGCACGCCATCAGGGGCGATCAGCGACAATAACCAAAACATGGCAAAGCTGTTCGAAACACTGACCCGCTTTGGCATTCCGGAACGCCTTCGGCAAACAAGCACATTCAGCGTCCACCCGGTCTATGGCCAACGGCCGCCTCAACCGCCGCTGCCTGGTCAAAAACCGAGTGCCCCTACGCGAGAGATTGTAGCATTTGAAGCCCGCAACCAACTTAGCGTGACCGTGGAAGACCTCTCCAACGTCGGAAATGTGTTGGGCGCTCTGGTGCGCGCAGGTTCAAACGTTTTGAGTGGCATCCGGTTTGGTACAAAGGATCAGGACCGGCTGTTGGATTCCGCTCGGGCAAACGCCATACAAGACGCAAAACGCCGGGCTGGGATTTATGCCAAAGAAGCGGGCGTCACTGTCGGCCAGGTTCTACAAATTAGTGAAGGAGGCGCGATAACGCCGAGCCGTCCAATGCTCGCGCGAAGCGCCGTTGCGGAAAGCGTGCCGCTAGCGCCCGGCGAACAAAGCTTTACGGCGCAGGTCACAGTAACCTTCGCTCTTCAGTAGATCAGCGAACTACTTGCCCTCGTAGTAGTCAGCCACCAATCGGTCCAACAGGCGGACACCGAATGCCGTCCCGCCTTTTGGAACGGTCGGGGCATCCTTTTTGGACCAAGTAACCCCAGCGATATCCAAATGCGCCCAGGGTGTTTTGTCGACGAAGCGCTGAAGGAACTGAGCCGCCGTGATACTGCCCGCCCCTCGGCCGCCGATATTCTTCATATCGGCCGCGTCGGAGTTCAGCATCTTGTCGTACTCTGACGACAGTGGCATTCGCCAGATCAGCTCATCCACTGCCTGACCAGATTTGGTTAACCTTTCGGACAACGTGTCATTGTTGGAAAACAAACCGGCATGCTGATCACCGAGGCTGATAATGATGGCGCCCGTCAGCGTTGCCAAATTGACCATGAACTTGGGTTTGAACCGCTCTTTCGTATACCAAAGGGCATCCGCGAGAACCAAGCGGCCTTCGGCATCAGTATTCAACACTTCGACGGTTTGACCGGACATGGAGGTGACTATATCGCCTGGCCGTTGTGCATTGCCATCGGGCATATTTTCAACCAGACCGACAACGCCCACCGCGTTTACTTTGGCTTTGCGGCCGGCGAGCGCCTTCATCAAGCCGATAACAACACCAGAGCCGCCCATGTCCCACTTCATGTCTTCCATGCCGGCAGCCGGTTTTATGGAGATGCCGCCGGTGTCAAACGTGACGCCCTTGCCAATAAAAGCGATAGGCGCATCGGCTTTCGAGCGGCCTTTGCCGCGTGAGGAAGACTTGCCGGCTCCGTTCCATTGCATCACGACCAGCTTGGATTCGCGGACACTGCCCTGTCCGACGCCCAATAACGCTCCCATGCCGAGACGACGCATCTGAGATTCGCCAAGAATTTCGACCTTGATGCCGAGTTTCTCCAAAGTCTTAGCTTGCTTCGCCAGCGTATCCGGATAGAGAACATTTGGCGGTTCTGACACAAGATCGCGGGTAAAGAAAACACCGTCAGCGATCTTAGTCAGTGGCGCACGTCGCTCTCTCGCAGTCGCGGCCCCCGGGCGGGGGGCCGTCCGGG
>JAYQGD010000281.1:0-4401 GCA_038140415.1 Rhodospirillaceae bacterium | reverse complement strand
ACTTCGGGGGCCTGACCGTCTTCGCCGACCATCAACACCTGATCGAGCTTAATCTTGGCGCCGGCATCGCCCAAAAGCTTCTCGACGACAATAACGTCGCCGGGAGAAACCCGATATTGCTTACCGCCGGTTTTTACGACTGCGAACATTTTCCTGGTCTTTTTTGTTTTTCCGTACACAAAGACAGGCCGCCAATGCAGGGGCCCGTTTGAAGGCGCGGAACCTACCTATATATGGATACGGTGTCAATGGCGTAAATGGCTGAATTTCAAGCCCTTGCCGGGTGGTTTGAATAGGCCTTGTCTGCCCCCCGGTCCAGCCTGTATCCAAAGGACCGGTCCGCATTCGACGAAAGAGACAATCATGACCCAAATGACCACCGGACAGGCGATTGTGCACATGCTGCTTCGCCACGGCGTGGATACCGTATTCGGCATGCCCGGCGCGCAAACCTACGACTTTTTTGACGCGCTCTATGAACAACGGGACAAAATCCGGCTGATTTCAGTGCGACACGAGCAGGCCGCCGCCTATATGGCTTTCGGCTATGCCAGGTCGACCGGCAAACCGGGGGTTTTCAGCGTGGTGCCGGGCCCCGGCATTCTCAATACCATGGGGGCGCTGTGTACGGCCTATGGGGCCAATGTCCCCATCGTCGGCATTACGTCGAACATTCCCACTGATTTCATGGGCAAGGGCCGCCGGCATCTGCATGAGATCCCGGACCAGTTGGCCACGCTGCGTAGTCTTATTAAGTGGGCGGACGCCATCCATAAGCCCGAAGACGCGCCGGAGCTGGTGGCCGAAGCCTTTTATCAGGCGCAATCGGGCCGGCCGAGCCCGGTGGTGCTGGAGGCCGCCTGGGATGTTCTGGGCCAAACCGGCGATGTGGCGCTGGTCGATCCCAAATCCCTGACGCCGGATGAGCCCGATGCCGGCGAGATCGCCGCAGCGGCTGATTTGATTGCGGCGGCCAAAAATCCCGTCGTCTATGTGGGCGGCGGCGCGCTGCATGCCGGCGACGAGGTAATCGAATTGGCGGAACTGCTGAACGCGCCGGTGAGCTCCTTCCGCTCCGGGCGGGGCGTGGTCAGCGACGATCATCCCCTGGTCACCATGTTGCCGGTGTTGGGAGAATTCTGGGAAGAGACGGACCTGATCATCGGTGTTGGGTCCCGGCTTGAAGGCCCGTATATGCGCTGGAACCTGATGCAGTGGCAGGAACGCCCGGCCGAGCCCAAGATGGTGCGGATCGATATCGATCCCGAGGAGATGACCCATTGGATGCCGGATGCGGGGATTGTCGGCGATTCAAAGGCCTCTCTGCGCGCGCTGATCGATGCGTTGAAAACCCGCACGCCGGCAGCGAACGATCAGCGGGCGAACATCGCCGCCGCCAAGCAAAAGATCGCCGGGGAGCTGGAAACCGTTCAGCCGCAAATGTCGTATCTGAACGCGATCCGCTCGGCCCTGCCCAGAGACGGGTTTTTCGTCGGCGAGATTACCCAGTCCGGGTTTCTGTCCCAGGTGGCTTTCCCCGTCTATGAGCCGCGCACCTATGTCGCCAATGGCCATCAGGACACGCTGGGTTTCGGCTTCGCGACCGCGCTCGGCGTCAAAGTGGCCAATCCGGACAAGGCGGTGGTGGCGATCACCGGCGACGGCGGGTTTCAATTCACCATCCAGGAGTTGGCGACCGCCAAACAGTTCGGCATCGGGCTGGTCACCGTGCTGTTTAATAACGGCGCGTACGGCAATGTGCGGCGCGATCAGGAAACCCGATACGACGGGCGCACTATCGGCTGCGAGCTGGAGAACCCGGACTTCGCCGCCCTGGCCAAGGCCTATGGTGTGGCGTCTTACACCTGTACCGAGGCGAGTGATCTGGAGACGTTGATCGCTGAGGCCATCAAAAAGGACGAACCCGCGCTGATCGACGTGCCCATTACTTATGGCACCGAGTCTTCGCCCTGGCCGTTCATTATTATTAAGAAGTGGGGCTGATCTAACCCTGGCTCAGCAGCCCGGCGGTCGGGATATGGGCCGGCGGTTCGCCGGTTCGCCAAAGGCGGTGAGCTTCCGCAAACCCTGCTTCCAAGTGCCGGACATACCGTACACCGTCGAACAGCGGCTTGGCGTCCACACTCCACTCGATCGTGGTTCTGAGTTCCCGGAGCCGGTCTTCGTCCTCAGCCAGTGACACCGTGAACGCCCGATAGGAATCCAGGTCCGGACAGATCAACGTCTCCAGACCCATGGCGCGAATGATGGAAGACGAGGCCCGCGAGGCAAAGTGTGTACCGCTGGTGGTGATGACCGGCAGGCCGACCCGAAGCGCATCCGCCGTCGTCGTATGACCACCGTAGATGCCGGTATCCAAGGCGATGTCGGCGAGTTTCAGCCGGGCCAGGTGGTCGGCCTTGGGCTTGTCGGCGGCGAAGACCAGGCGCCGGCCATCTATGCCGGCCTTCACGGCTGCGGTGGTCAGTTTCTCCCGCACCAGCGCGCTGTTTGAAAACAGCCACAGCACGCTATCCGGCACATCGGTTAGAATGCCCAACCACGTCTCGAACATGTCCGGCTCGATCTTGTAGGCATTGTTAAAGCAGGCGAAGACCGCACCGGTGCTTGGGAGGCTTTCGGATTCGCGCGGCGGTGTGTAGGCGGCGATCTCCTCGGCGTGATTGGTCAGGAAATAGGTCTCCGGCATATTGATAATATGCTCACTAAACATGGATTGTTCGTCGGACGGCGTCACAATGTCATCGCCGATCAGATAGTCGTAGAAGTCCGCGCCCGACGTGCCGGGAAAGGCCAGCATGTTAACCTGGATCGGCGCGGGGCGGTGGGCGCAAATCTCCATCCGCTCCCCGGTGATGTGCACATTGAGGTCAACAAGGATATCGATCTTATCTCCGGCGATCTTTTCCGCGGCCGCGCGATCCCCCAATCCTGCGATGTCGTGAAACTCATCACACCCGGCCTCAATAGCCCGGCGATAGTCGCTGCGGTCGTCGGGTCCGTGGGAATATGCGCTGATGTGAAACCTCTCGCGGTCGTGCAGCGCGAAGAAATTTTGCATCAAATGCGCGGTCGGATGATCCCGGAAGTCGCTGGAGAGATAGCCGATGCGAATTGGCTGGTCCGGCGACTTGGCCGCCTGTCTGCCGCGTTTGCGGTGCGCATCGGAAAATCCGTCTCGGGATATGCGGTGGGTGATCTGCTGGATCCGGTGCCGGGCGACGTCGAGATTATTCCGGCCGTCGGCAACCCGGAACACATTGACGAACGGCAGCTCCCGGTAGGGCTGCGCGCCGTCTTGTGCCGCCGCAAGCAGCCGGTCCAACTGTTCGCTCACCGCCGGGCAGTCTTCCCATAAGCAGGCCTGTCGCAGGAACTGATAGAGAGTGCCGCCGATATCCGAATCATCAGGCGCCAGCTCGAAGGCTTTGGCAGCTTCCTCGACGGCCGCCGTCAGATCGTTCTGGACGCTCAGATACCGCGCCAGGTTAATGCGGATGGAGGCGTCTTCCGGATCAATGGCTAGGGCCCGGCGGCTCGTGTCGATCGCGGCGTCCGTATCACCTTGGCGAAACCGCACGGCGGAGAGACTCACCAGTGCTTCGCTGCCGGCCGGTTCCGCCGCCACGGCCGCCTCCAGATGCGCCGCCGCCCGATCCAATTGCCGCTGGCCGAAAAATAGATTGCCCAACTGCAGGTGAGCGGCCCCGGCATGAGCCGGCGATGCCTCAAGACATTGCCCAAGGTATTTTTCCGCTTGGGCGACATCCCCCAGTTCGGCCGAAGCGGCGCCGAGCGCGTAGAGCAAGTCGGGATTGCCGGCCTCCAGCTTGTTGGCCTTGAACAGGCTTTTCTTGGCCTCGGCGTGGTCCCCGAGCATGATCTGCAGCACGCCCAAGTCATACAAAGATTGTGCGTCGCGGAGAGTGCTCAGCTTGATGCCGGAGAGCGTCCGGCGCGCCTCGTCCATCCGGTTGGCGGTCAGTTGATACTGTGCGTGGCTGAGAAGGATATCGATATTGCCGGGTTCGGCGGCCAAGGCGCGGGCCGACCAGTCCAGCGCTTCGGTTTGATTGCCCTCGCTGCTGCGCACGGCCGCCATGCCGCTCAGCGCCACCGGGTCATCCGGTGTTTGCGCCAAGGCCTGCTGGAACGCGCCGGCGGCCTGATCCAGAAATCCGCTGTTCAGCAGCGCATATCCGTTTTGCACGAGGGAGGATGTATCGGCGGCCATGGCGTCGTTTTTAGCTCAGCGCCGTCATATATTGCGGCGCCAGATCACCGCCGGATTGTTCGTCGCAGCGCTGAAGGGCGAGATGCGCCACGTCCCAACTGGCATAGCAATAGTGCATGAGCGCGCCGAGCCGGATCAGTTTTTCC
>JAYQGD010000280.1:0-4421 GCA_038140415.1 Rhodospirillaceae bacterium | reverse complement strand
GAGCGGTCCCTTGTTCATGTTGAAGCATCGCCAGCACCGGGCGGCGGCCGGGAACGAAAATGAATTCAACCCGGATTACAAGACCGGCATCCTGTTCTCGCTCTTGTCTGCACTGGGGTTCGGCATAAGCCCCATCCTCATTCGCCATTCTCTGGTGGACACCGGTGTCTGGGGCGGGATTGCCGGAGGATTAATCGCCTATTTGGGCGGCGGTGCGGTGATCTGGCTGGCGGTTCTCATTACCGGGAAAGTCCGGCATGTGTTCGCCCTGGACCGGAACACCGCCAAATGGTTTTGCCTGTCCGGTGTTTTTGTCACCGTCTCCCAGATGCTCAGGTTCATGGCGCTGGCCGTGGCGCCGGTCAGTATCGTTGCGCCCATTCAGCAGACGTCGAACATATTTCAGATGTTGTTCGCCTGGCTGATCAACCGTCAACACGAAGCCTTCGGCCCCTGGGTGATCGCCGGCATTATCTTTTCCATGCTGGGCGCGATCTGTGTTTCCATCAGCCTGGAGCCGATCCTGAACGCCCTTGATCTGCCGCCGGACCTACACCGGATTCTGAGCTGGCGCTGGCCTTGAGCTGAGACTAGAACCGGTGCGGCGGATGGGGCGGCGGTCCACCGGGGTGCGGTCCACCCGGCGGCGGTCCGAAACCACCCCCCCGCGGGTGCGGCGGGGGACCACCCGGCGGCGGACCAAACCCACCACCCGGCGGCGGACCACCTCTCCGTTTGGCGAAGCTCCGGTCCGGGGCCGCGTTGAAACAGCGGGGGATCACCGGCCAGTCCTGCGTTAGGAAATACGCATAGGTGCCGTCCGGGAAGTCCGGTGTGGTCACCCGCTTGCCGTTGCAGGCATCCAGATCGCCGGCGTCTTTGATAAACTCGTAATCGACAACGAAGGTGCCGTCATATTTGCCGCCGGGATCGCCAAAGCCGTCCGGGCGGTCGCCTTTATTGACCCGGTAGCTCGATTTGAATTCCTTGATGCCGCCGCCGGCGTCGCGGCCATTGGCGAACCCATGCACGGCGTAAATCGGAAACCCGTCCGCCGCCCAGCCGACCAGCGGCGAATGAGCTTTGCCGGTGGCTTTAAGCATGTCCAAGAGCCCCCAGGGCATGCCGTGATAGTGATAGAGCCCGCCAGGCTGGACATGGGCGTAGTTCTCGTCGACGCCAAGGGCAATCGCCCCGGACAGCGCTTCGTAGCGCCACTCTGAGTTTCGGTAGCCCTTGTACCACTCGGCGGCCGACGGATCGAAGGGTACGCCGTTGACCGCGACCCCGAAGGAGCGCATGCCGATCTCCCGCGCGCTGCCGTCAAATTCCGGCTTGGCCGGCACGGTGAACTCGTAATCCTGTTCTTCGATTTCGTGCGGATTGCCGCGATTAGGAAACTGCCCGACATTGTGCGCCGGGATGCCGTTGGATTTGATCACCCGCTCGCTGCCACGGACTTCGATGCTGACGCGGTTATTCCAGGAGAGCCGCTCCGTTGAGCGGACCGTGGTGGCGCCGCTCGACTGGATGGCCGTGTGATACCGCGCCGGGGGCGGGCCCTGGCCGACCACGATGGTGGCGATGAAACTGCCGGTAAAATGGCGGAGACTGAGAAAACGCCCGCATAAAATAGATTGGTTTTTGAAAATCGCATGGTCCGGACCTCGCTGCCGGGAATACTTTTAAAAATATCCCTCGAAGTATAGGCTCTTAGGCGTATGATGTAACCCATGAGAAATGGGGGCTTTCGGGCTTCCTTGCACGAGGTGATGGATCATGGATGACGTGGTGAAAAAGGTCTCTTCGACCCTGGAAATCGAGCAGGTCGGCGCTTATCTGGGCGCGGAAGTGCACGGCGTGGATTTCTCCAAGCCGCTTGATGCCGAAACGTATGAATTCATCAATGCCGGCCTGTGCGAGCACGGGGTTCTGGTCTTCCGAGACGCCAATATCACCACTGAGGGCCAGATGGCTTTCGGCAGGTTGTTCGGTAAGCTCACCGTCCATCCGTTCTCTCCCAACGAAGAAGAACGCCCGGAGCTGATTGTCTTCAAAAACGACGAAACCAATGCGCCTTACAGCACGGATGTGTGGCACAGCGATGAGACCTTCCGCGAAGCGCCGCCGATGGCGACGTGCCTCCGGGCCACCGATGTGCCCAAGGTCGGCGGCGACACGATGTTCGCCAGTATGGTCGCGGCCTACGAAGGGCTGCCGGACCGGATGAAGAACTTCATCACCGGTCTGGAAGCGATCCACGATTTAGGACCGTTCAAGCGGCTGTTCCCAAATACCCCTGAGGGGCTGAAGCAGCTCCACGAGTTCCAGGAAATGTATCCCAACGTGACTCACCCGGTGGTTCGCGAACATCCGGTGACCGGCAAGCTGGCGATTTTCGTCAATCCGCAGTTCACCATCCAGATCAAAGGCATGAGCGAGGCGGAGAGCCGCCCGCTGCTGCAGCAGCTCTTCGATCTGGCGAAAGTCCCGGAATACCAGTATCGCCACCACTGGTACAACGATACGATGATCATCTGGGACAACCGCTCGGTTCAGCACTATGCGGTGCATGATTACTGGCCGAAGCGGCGCTATATGGAACGGGTCACCATCGAAGGTGATAAGACCTTCGGGCCGGTGGATGCCGATGCCGAGGAGTCTGTGAAAAGCCGGAAAAACCCGTTGCCGGAGGGCGGCGGCGACAATTTCGGCGGCCATGCGCCAAAGCGTCCCCACGAGCGGGCGGCGGAAAAGGCTTAAATCACTAAGTTCCGAATTTCAGATCGAACTCAGCCTCTTCCGATTTGAGGATATCATTGACGCGGGGCAGGACCTGCTCCGCCATCAATTCCATGGAGCGTTTGCCGAGTTTCTCATCGGCCCAGTCGAGCCCGGTGTAGACCAGATTGCCGAACGGGCCGATCTCTTCGCGGAGCGCCATGATCTGATCCACGACACTGTCGACCGACCCGGCGATCACCTGGGTGTCCAAGGATTGCTGGACGGTGATTTCCTCTTCCGGCTGATCCGGAGAGGTGCCGAATAGCCCCAGCCGCCCGCCGCCGGCCAGCTTCGCCATCAGGTTCGAGAAATAAAATCCGTAAGGCCCGTCTTCGCTGCGGGCATATTTTTGTGCGGTGGCGTCGTCGTTTGCGACGAAGATGCACTTGGCCACGCGCCAGCCCCGCGGGTCCTCCGGCTTGCCGCTGTTGGCGAGGCCTTCGAAGTATTTGGGCAGGTGAGTTTTGACCCAATGGGCCTGAACGTATTGGCAAGAAATAGGGTGCCAGTCCCGCTCCGCCGCCAGGGTGATGCCGTGGGAGTAGGGGGCCAACGCGGTGACCACGACGGGCGGGTGCGGGTTGTGCAGGGGTTTCGGCACGATGCCCTGGCCGATGGCCGCATTGTAGGTAATCTCGGTGCTGCCGCTGTTGAACTCGCCTTGTAAGTTATAGGGCGCCTCACCCCACCAAAGCTCCATGATGTGGTCGAAAACCTCGACCATTTTCATGTTCCGGTCCAAATCCCGGTTGCCGAACATCTCCACATCCGAGGGCTGGCCGCCGGGGCCGATGCCCCAGATAAAGCGGCCGTCGAGCATCTGATCCATCATGGCGACATGCCCGGCGACCATGGCGGGGTGGTAGACCGGCAGATTGACCACGCCGCTGCCCAGCTTGATGTCTTTGGTGACCGGGGCCAGCCGCGCCAGGAACATTAGGCACGAGGTGATCGGCTCGGCCGTGTCAGTGAAATGTTCGCCGACGAAAGCTTCTTTGTAGCCGAGCCGGTCGGCCATAATGACCGACTCGATATCCTCGTTCAGGACGTCCTGGTAGTTGCGGTCCAGGGGATGAACGGGCTGAATAAAATATGAGAGATCCACGTTACCCTCCTCTCGCCATACTATGGGCTGAGGCCGGGCTGTCCAACAATAAGACGGAGATTATTCGGTGACGTTGACGACGGGTACGGCAAAGATATAGCCGGCGTTGCGAACCGTTTTGATCCATTGCGGCGACTTGGGATCGGGCTCGATCTTGCGGCGCAGCCGGGTAATGCGGATATCCACACTGCGGTCATACGCTGGGGTGTCGTTGTTATAGGCGAACTCCAGAATTTGGTCCCGCTATAGGACGCGGTTTGGATGTTCCACAAAGACCTTCAGGAAGTCGAATTCACCACTGGTAATCTAGACCACTTTATTATCCGGATTAGTGAGTTCCCGCCGGTTTATAACCGGGGGCCAGCCGTCGAATTCGTATATCCCGCCCTTTTCGCCGGTAATCTCCGACGAGGAACTGCTGCGACGGAGAACACTTCGCACCCGGGCAACCAGTTCGCGGGGTTCAAACGGCTTGGTCAGATAGTCGTCGGCGCCGAGTTCCAGGCCGACAACCTTCTCTGTCGTCTCGGTA
>JAYQGD010000279.1:0-4426 GCA_038140415.1 Rhodospirillaceae bacterium | reverse complement strand
CGCAAACGGATGGGCCCGGCTACGGCCTCGGCACCCGCATCCAGCCGTTCTCGGCCATCGCCAACGACGGCAAGGTCACCACGCTGAATCTCGAAGAGCCCGGCGCCTTTGAGACCAGCAGCGCGGAAGCCATGCTGGAACAGCTTTAGGGCTTATCGTCCAAAATTACGGAAAAGGCGGTTGCTGCGGCAGCCGCCTTTTTTGACGTGCTAATGCCCACCGCCACCTGACCTTCGAATATTGTAATAATTCCCGGCGAAGATCACCGCCGCGCCGATGAACACGGCGAGCTCGACGGATTCCTGATACAAGAAGAAACCGACAAACGCCGCCATCGGCAGGCGCAGGAAATCGATGGGCATGACGAACGACGCATCTGCCAGTTGGAACGCCCGGGCCAGGCAATAATGGGCGCTGAGGCCGGTGAAGCCGACGAAGAGTATCCACACCGCATCTTCCCAGGCCGGGGTCACCCAGAACCATAGGCCGGGGATGGCACCGATCACGGACTGCACCGACATCATGTAAAACAAAATGGTCAGTGGCCTGTCGGTGCGGGTGAGGTACTTGGTGATGGTCAGGGTGAGCGCAAAGCCGATGGCCGCGCCCATCACCGCAACGGAGCCGACACTGAACATTTCCGGACCCGGTGGCACGATAATCAGGATTCCGGCAAAGCCGAAGATAATGGCGATCAGCCGGCCCCGGTCCATCCGCTCCCCCAAAAAGAGTACCGCCAGGATCGCCACCCAGATAGGGGTGCTAAATTCAATGGCGAAGACGGTGGCCAGCGGCAACAGCGCCACCGACAGGAACCAGCCTGACTGGGCGGCGTAATGCACCACGTTCCGGCCGATCTGTACTTTGAGATGTTGGGTGCGCACCGGCGCCCAACCTCTGCGGTAGACGAAGAACATCACCACGAGAATGCCGAAGATGCTGCGCATCCAGACGATCTGCAGCGTGTGCATGGTGTCGGAAAGCTCGCGTCCGGCGACAGCCATCATCATAAACGACACTAGTGCGCCGACCATCCAGAAGGCGCCCAGCACGAGGGGAGATGTGGGCAAGCTCAAATGCGTGATCCCGACGTTAAATACGCTCGGAGAGCCAGATGGCGAGCCGCGAGCCGGTCTTCACCGCCGCCGACAGCGCCGGATAGGCCGGCGCCTGTTCCGCTCCTTCGGCGAGCGCGGTTTCCTTATGCCCCAGTTCTTCATCCCGGAATTTTTTGATCGTATCGCGGAGTTCACCCTCGTCGTCGTCCAACTTGGCGGCCTGGTTGGCGTAGTGCTCTTCGATCACTTCTTCGACGGCGACGGTGCAGGCCATGGCCGCTTCCCGGCCCATCAGCGCCGTACCCGCACCCAGCGCAAAACCGGCGGCGTGCCACAGGGGTGTCAAGAGGGTCGGACGCACCCGCCGCTCCACCAGCAGCTTGTTGAACGTGTCCAAGTGTTCCTGCTCGGTCGCCGCCATTTCCTTCAGCACCGGCCTGTCCGGGCCTCGGCCCAACACTGCAATCTGGCCCTCGTAAATCCGTTTGGCCCCGTATTCGCCGGCCTGATCCACCCGGATCATCCGCGCCAAGAGTTCCTCGCGGCTGAGATCGCCAGGTAATCGACGGAGCGTTCGGCTGCTGTTTTTTTGGGGGTTGGTCACGTATTTCCTTCCGTTTGTTGTCCGGCGCAGAGAAAACAGACGAGCGCCAGCGCCAGGGACGCAACGGTATTGTAGACGGTGATGGAAAACCCGAACAAGGTCCAGTCGATAGCGTCGCAGGGCTTGGGCATTTTGCCGGTGAGCATGCTTTTCAATTGTTCAATGGTGGTAGACAGGATGCCGCTGTCAGCCCCTGCCGCACACGATGTCGCCGCCGCCCACCAATGCTGTTCCACGCCGGTATGATAAAACGCCAACCCGGCGCTCCCCAAAAACACCAGGGCGATGAGGTAAATCACCGCGCGCCGGTCCGCCCCCGGCAGCAGAAGGGTCACCAGCCCGATGCCGATCACGGCAGCATAGGGGATGCGCTGGTAAACGCAGAGCACACAGGGTTCCAGATCAAAGCCGTATTGCGCGATCAGGGCGGTGGCCAGGGCAAACGCGCTAGCCAGCCCCGCCAGGAGGACAATCCGCCGGCAGATGAAGGTGCTCAAATTAGCGATATTCAGGTTCATACCCCCACCCTACACCACGAACTTCAAGAGCACGAAGCCGCCGACCAGGAGCACCACGAACAGGACGAACAAAATCCCGAGGCGCTTTTCGATAAAGGCGCGGATCGGCGCGCCGAACTTCCACAACAGCCAAGCAACGATGAAGAACCGCAGCCCCCGCGCCAGGATCGACGAAATGGTGAATACGGTCAGATCAAGATTGGTGACGCCCGACAGGATGGTGATCACCTTGTAGGGGAACGGCGTGACGCCGGCGATGAACACCGCCCAGGCGCCGTACTCATTATAGGTGTCTTGGAAATCGGCGAAACGGGCGCCGTAGTGATAGAAATCTAGGATGGGCTTGCCGATCTGTTCAAACAGCAGCGCGCCGATGGCATAGCCGCCCATGCCGCCGAGCACAGAGGCGGCGGTGCACACACCAGCGATCAACCACGCCCGGTCGCGGGCCGCCAGGACCATGGGGATCAAGATCACGTCCGGCGGGATCGGAAACACCGAGCTTTCGACAAAGGAGACAAACGCCAACGCCCACAGCGCATGGCGGTGGGTGGAAAGGTCCAGGGTCCAGTCGTAAAGGCGGCGCAACATCTGTGGGAAATGTCCTGATATGCCGAGGGGGAGGCCTTACTATCCCGTGGCCGGGGCTTTGGCAATCAATCCCGCGCGAGGCCGTTGAGAGATGTTGATCGGAGAGAAACCTCCGCTATGATCGCGCCCCTGTTGACGCCCCCAAATGCCTCGGTGGCGGAATTGGTAGACGCGCCGGATTCAAAATCCGGTTCTGGCAACAGAGTGAGAGTTCGAGTCTCTCCCGAGGCACCATTTCTTTGGTTATACATCAGGTAACCCTTTGGTTTTCTTGTGTAATTCACAAGACCCAAGAAAGGGGTAGTACTGATGGTAGTACATTCAGCACCTTATTTGTTCCGTAAGCGTTGCGTCTATTACTTCAGTAGGCGTGTACCTAAGGACCTGTTGGATCATTACGACAGAGACAAGATTGTATTCTCCCTCAGAACCAAGTCCGCTAAAGCAGCTAAAGTAAAAGCCGCTTCCTTAGCTTCACAATTGGAAGAAGACTGGCTGACTATTAGATGGAGAAGTAAGGACACACCGTTAAGGAGGTTCTTGAAGGATAAGGCAGCCGAAGCGAGAGTGTCCTCTATAGCTCCCTTAATCACTGAAGCAGGATCAATCTACTTACGCGCCAAAGGCGCTAATAGACCCGTTACCTTCGGTACAGCTGTGGAACGTGCCATTGGCAAATTGACTGACCTATTGGGTGATAAGCCCATTGATACCTACACACGTCATGACGTGAACCTATTCCGTGATGCTTGCTTTGAACGGGGTCTTAGCAAGGGGAGTGTTGTCAGGATGTTTGGCACACTTAGAGCCGTGATCAACTTCACGACACGTGAACTAGGTATGGATGATGTCGTTTCTTTCTCAGGTATTTACCTCGGAGATACCGTAGAAGGGTCAGAAGCTAAGAGACCAACAATCCCAATGGACGTAATGCGCTCAGTTCAATCTGAATGTCATTCAATAGATGATGAAGCACGATGGCTTATTGCTTTAATCAGCGACACAGGTTTGAGGTTAAGTGAGGCAGCAGGGTTGCTGAAGAGTGATGTCCATTTAGACCATGACCATCCCCATATCGCTCTTACTGAACATCCATGGAGGAGATTGAAGACCAGAAGCAGTGAGAGGGCTGTCCCATTAACAGGACAGGCCCTATGGGCAGTACAGCAAGCCTTACAGGCATCCCATACAGACTTTCTGTTTCCACGTTACTGCGACAGGGACCAATGCAAATCTAATTCTGCCAGTGCTGCCCTTAACAAGTGGCTTAGGAAGAGAGTTCCTAAAGGCTGTGTCATTCATTCTTTCCGTCACAGCTTTAGAGACAGATTAAGAGCTGTTGAATGTCCAACGGATATAGCTGATAGATTGGGCGGTTGGGCTTTGAATGGCATAGGGGAACACTATGGTTCGGGTTATCCAATCGATGTGCTGCACAAGTGGATGCAGAAAGCTGTAAAGAACTAGTCCAACTACCCCTTTCTTGGGTCTTGTGAATTACACAAGAAAACCAGAGGGTTACCTGATGTATAACCAAAGAAATGGTGCCTCGGGAGAGACTCGAACTCTCACTCTGTTGCCAGAACCGGATTTTGAATGTTTTTGAGTGCAGTGGGGGGACCACTAACTAACTGTTTTTGCTAGTATCTTTTCAC
>JAYQGD010000278.1:0-4432 GCA_038140415.1 Rhodospirillaceae bacterium | reverse complement strand
CCACGATACCGTCGGCGTGACCGAGATGAGCGCCATATTCCGCCGGTTGTTTAATCAAGTTGACGACGTGGTGTTTATGGTCCTGGACCACGGAACGGATAGTAATAGCGTCTGCTTCTTCAGGTGGGAGCTAACCGGAAAGCTTGGACCAAAGGACTGGAAGGTGGAAGGGGTTACACATCTGACCTTTAGTTCTGATGGAAAAGTCATGGGTCATCGGGAATATTGGGATGCGGCATCCCAGCTTTATGAGCGCTTCCCCGTCATTGGGCCGCTACTTCGATATTGCCGCCGTCGGATTGCGGGGTAATAGAAGAAATACCCGGCTCTTTTTGGAACGATATTGTGACTTGTCCCAACTCGATGCCGAATTTGCTCATCTTTGCGCGGTTGAGCAGCACGCCGTCGGACTGAAGAAACATCCAGTCGTTAAATTTGACGCGCAGTGTTGAGCCGCTTTCCAATTTCAGGTCCAACAGATACTGCCAATTCAAGGCGTTGCCTGCGGAGAGCCCGGTGGCTTTGCCGACCACATCATCCGCCCGGCCCTCGTATTGGTTCTCTCCTAGTTTCTTGATGCGCCATTGTCGGAAACTTTTTTCTCCGTCATCGAATAAAAAATCTTCGTCGAGAACCAGAGTTTGGCCGTCCCAAACGCCGGTAATATCGACAACAAACTGGCGCCGAACCTTTCCGAAGCGATCTTCGAACATCCCCCATGCGCGAGTTTTTCCCTGAAAATAGTTCTCTAGGACAAATCGGGGTTTCGTATTCTTAAACTCGTCTATGGTCATCTCAGTGCACCCTGTTAGGGCTAAGAAAGTGAAGGTAATAAAAACCAGATTTTTCATGCAGCTAACCAAATTCATTTGCATACGATCATCCACCGGGCCTGGATAGCCGCATCTTGATCGCCTCTTGTTCTGATCGGGATAGAGGGTAACGCCACACCAGAACAATTGACCCTACCTTTAATACGATAGGCAACGCCGCGTAGATCAGTGCCAAAACCACGGGATCGTATTTATTTCCGATCTCTTCGGGTGGTGTCCCGAGCCAATCCAATAGGGAAAATGCAAGAAGGACAGCGACTGCAAGAGCAAGTTTTGTCGACATGCTCCAAAGCGAAAACATCAGGTCGGTGCTGTCGTTACCGGTTGCGGCGTATGTGTATTCTGCGACATCGGCTTGAATTGACGGAGGTAATGCGAGGTCCGCGCCCAGGCACAATCCTGAAATCACGACGATAGCTGAAAACAAGCCGATCTGCCCGGGGCCAAGAAATGGAACGACACTGAACGACAAACACGCTAGGAGCATCGCGATGCACCAAACGGTGTGCTTGCTCAGGTGACGGCTCAGGCGTTCCCAAAGGGGAACTCCGACGATACCTGCGCAAAAATATGCAAACGTCATAACTCCTCTGGTTAATTCTGCCGCACCCAAGACATGTTCCATGTACAAAAGAAAAAGTACGGCCGGGACGCCATTGGCGAGGCTGTTAAAAAACCAGGCGGCGATCAATAACTTGAAAGGATAGTTGCCCGTTAGATCTTTGATGGTTTCAACTAGTGCGGTGTCCTGGCAGGACGTACGTGGGGCGGGTTCATCTACCAAAGTAAGGAGAATGGGAAAGGAAACCGCGCCGGCGGCGATAACCATCCAGCCGATCCAAGACAGAGACTCCATTTCGCTGGACCCGAATGAGATCAAAGCAACAGGTACCGCGCCCGCAAACAAAATGCCGAGAAGCATAGACATTTCTCGAACGGAAGTGACACGGGTGCGGCCTTCATAAGAGGAAGACAGATCTGCCCCCCAAGAAAGGTACGGAATATTAACCAAGGTCCAGCCTAGGTAGAGAAGGGACGACCAAAGGGCCAAATACATCGCGGTAGCTGATTCTATTGGGTTTAGCAGAAAAGCGATACCGATCGCTCCAATTATGGCGCCGGTGGCAATCAACACCTTTCGGTGGCCGCGGCGGAGTTTGATTCTGTCGGAGGCGAGACCGATCACGGGATCGGTCACAACATCGACTAGTCTGACCAGAAAAAGGACAACCCCGGTAAGTGCCAGTCCCAAGCCGACCTCTTCCGCATAAAGGGTGGGCAAGTGGACAACCAGGGGGATTGTAGGCATGCCAAGGGCAAAGGCAGCCCCCCCGTAGCGGACATTTCGCCACAGTTCCGCACGGTTTTCCGTCATGATCTACAACTTACGAAACAAAAATTGGCCCACGTCCGTGGCTCCCGACCGGAATCCGGCAGCCGTGTATTGGAGATAATATTCCCACATCCGTTTGAAATAGTCGTCAAAGCCCATTGCCTTGATCACCGGCCATTTTTCCTCAAAAGCGTCCCGCCAAAGGTCCAGCGTACGTGCGTAGTCAGAGCCAAACATGTGAACGTCCTCAACAGTTAGTCCGGCGGTGTTCGCAACGTCGGACATAGCGCCGGGGCACGGAAGCATTCCTCCAGGGAATATATACTTCTGGATGAAATCCACGTTGCGGCGGTAGTAGTCGAACTTGCTGTCGGGTACGGTTATGACCTGTACCACAGCGCCAGCGCCGGACCTAAGGCAACGGGAAAGCGTTTCGAAATAGTCCGGCCAGTAGGCTTCGCCCACGGCCTCCAGCATTTCAATCGACACCACGTGGTCATACGTACCGACGATATCCCTATAGTCTTTGAGCTCCACCGACACCTGACCGGCCAGGCCGCCGCCTTCTATGCGAGATTGGGCAAAGTGATGCTGCTCTTTGGAAATGGTCACCGCAGTTACTTTCGCCCCAGCCTGCGTCGCAGCGAACTCGGCAAATCCACCCCATCCGCAGCCGATCTCCAAGATATGGTCACCGGCTTTAACGCCCAGGCGATCAACAATCCGGCGATACTTATTCTCCTGTGCCACAAATAGCGGAATATTCTCAGCATCCAGAAAATCAGCAGCAGAATAAGTCATCGACGGGTCCAGCCATTTGGAGAAGAACTCATTCCCCAGGTCATAGTGTTGGGCAATATTCCGTCGGCTTCCCCGTTTGGTGTTCCGATTTAGGAAATGCCGGGTGCTGTTAACGATCCGTCCGACCCAGGTGCTGATCAAATCCCGGTCCAGTTGATCCATATTGGCAACACCAAAATCAAACACTTCGGCCAAAGACGGCGTGGACCAATCCTCCGCCAGATACCCCTCTGCAAGTCCGATATATCCGTTCTCAGCGATCCGCTGGATCGCCTTTCGATTTTGCAGGCGAATGGTCGCGTTGGGACCAGGATTGCCGGAGTCGCAAATAATGGCACGGCCATCAGAGAGTTCAAAAATGACTCGTCCACTGACAATTCCCCGGACAAGTTTTTTGATCACCCCAAGCAATACGATGTCTTTCGTCGACGACCATTTGAATGGTCCTTCGATGGTAAATTCTTGTCTAGCCGCTGCTGTCATGGGATCGGTTTAGTCCGTCACAGAGTTGGAGAGTTCGGTGTGGAGTCTAGAACGGGATGCGGCTGAATCGGAATGAGAAAAATACGGGGCACCTTTCAGCAACAACCTTACCGCTTCCCAATGAATGCCGATGATCACCTTGAACGTCATGAGCGGATACTTGATTGCCGTCTTCAACAAATTCCTATCCGTCAGCTGGCGGTGACTGCCGGAAAACGCGGCAGCCAATAAAAGACCATCTGCATCCTCCTCACGGATCACTACCCTCGTGTGAGCCGATGGGGGTTGCACCCGGAACTGGTAGCGACAGTCCATCGGAATGAATGGTGATACATAGAAATCTTTTTCGCAGGATTGACGCACGACTTCTTTTGAGTCCTTGGAAACCGCCAGCACGTAGGCGCGGCGTTCTTTGAATGTGTTATGTACCTCGTAGACAATAGCCCCAATGTGTCCGCCGGCGTCGTAACAAAAGAAAACCGTGAGCGGGTTGAACACGTACCCCAGGATTCGCGGATAGCAAAGCATGGAGATCCGCGTGCTGAAAGCTTCTAATCCCTTTTTTTTCAGTTCCTCTGACACCCAATTTCGGATCTGGCCACCGGATCCATGATCCCTGTCATGAAGGGAGAAGAAGGCCGATTTATTGTAGCCGAGGAGCCTGAACCGGCCGTTGATGGTGCGAAGTTCATCCAAGTCTATCAGCAGCGAGAAGACACCATATGACAACCGGTGCTTCTTCGGGCGTTGCCTTTCGTGAACAACGCGCCCCCAATAGATGCCTGAACTCTCAATATTCATGCCACTCTCGTTGTGATGGTCGATCGGCGGTGGATGCGCCCGGACTCGTTCTCAACAGACCAGGGACGGGGTAATCCGCCCAAATCTTCTGCGACGGCAAGACCGGATTGGAGGGCATCTTCATGGAAGCCGCTGCCAAAGTAACTGCCGCAATACCAAGTATTGTTGTGTCCCTGTAAAC
>JAYQGD010000277.1:0-4470 GCA_038140415.1 Rhodospirillaceae bacterium | reverse complement strand
CTGTCGGGATAAGTTGTTCATCCTGACCAATGCCGACGACGCCGAGGACTTCAAAATCGTCGAAGCGCCGTTAGCGAATCCCGGCCGGGAGAATTGGACCGATCTGGTGCCCCATCGCCAGGGCTGCCTGATCCGCTCTCTCCTCGAATTCTCCGGGCATCTGGCGCGCTCGGAGCGGGAAAAGGGCCTGCCCCGAATCGTCATCCGCGATCTGACAAGCGGCGAGGAGCACGAAATATCCTTCGATGAAGAGGCCTATGAGTTGCGCCTGTCACCTGGCTATGAGTTCGACACCAAGACCCTGCGCTTTACTTATTCCTCCATGACCACCCCGCAACAGGTGTTCGACTATGACATGGGGAGCCGGGAGCGGACGTTGCGTAAACAGCAGGAAGTGCCCAGCGGCCATGACAGCGACGACTATGTGACCCGGCGCATTTTCGCCGCAAGCCATGACGGGACCAAAGTCCCGATCTCCGTCCTGCACCATAAAGACACGCCGCTCGACGGCAGCGCACCGACGTTGCTGTACGGTTATGGCTCCTACGGCATTTCCATGCCGGCGTCCTTTGTCACCAACCGGCTGTCCCTGGCCGACCGGGGATTTGTCTACGCCATCGCGCACATTCGGGGCGGCACGGAAGGCGGCTATGGCTGGTATCTGCACGGCAAACTCGACAAAAAGAAAAACACCTTCCTGGATTTCATCGCGGCGGCCGAACACCTGATTGCCGAAGGCTTCAGTAGCAAAGGCTGGATCGCCATTCACGGCGGCAGCGCCGGCGGCATGCTGGTCGGCGCCAGCGTCAACATGGCGACGGACCTGTTCGCGGCCGTCGTCGGCGAAGTGCCGTTTGTCGATGTGCTCAACACCATGTGCGACAAGGACCTGCCCCTGACTCCGCCGGAATGGCCCGAATGGGGCAACCCGCTGGAGGACGAAAAGGCCTTCGAGTATATCGCCTCTTATTCCCCTTACGACAATGTGGAGGCCAAGGATTACCCGGCCATGCTGATCACCGGCGGCATTTCCGATCCGCGCGTCACTTATTGGGAGCCCGCCAAGTGGGCGGCCAAACTGCGCGAGCTAAAAACCGACGACAACTTGCTGCTCCTCAAAATCAATATGGAGGCCGGGCACGGCGGCGCGGCCGGGCGCTTCGACCGGCTCGAAGAAGTGGGACTGGTCTATGCTTTTCTGCTAAAGGTATTCGGCAAGACCTGAAGAAGGATCACCGCCGGCATGAAACCTGTGTTGGCTCTCATTACACTGCTGTTCGGTATTTCCGTATCCGTCGCCGCCACGGCCGAAGTCCGCATGCAGGAACGCTTCAATGTGGGCGGCTATCTGGATGTCAGCCGGACGAAAGCTTACGCCTTCAGCCCACACGCTTCGCCCCGCCCTCTCACATTTGAAGAGCCCGAGCCCGGCACGCCCAACGGCAAGGCCGCCGAGGCGGCACGGGCGTATATGGCGAAGTTTCCCGCCAATACCGGCATGATGCTGATCGACAACGGCAAGATCATCTTTACCTCCTATCAGGGCATGGGCGGTCCGGACCGCGAATACTTTTCCATGAGCATTGCGAAGAGCATGACCAGCCTCGCCGTCGGCCAGGCGCTGTGCTATGGCGCACTCAAAAGCCTGGACATCCGCGCCGAGGCGATCATCCCCGAACTGACGATTAATAATTTCGGCCGCAGCACTATCCGTCAGCTTCTGATGATGAGCTCCGGCGCATACATCAGCGCAACCGCCGGCCAGCCGGCATTCCGGGACGGCATCGGCGAGCGGCCAAGAACCGGCAAGCCCTATGGCGCCGCCGCCTGGCCCCTGCGGCTGGGTCAGGTCACCGTAGCGGAACTGCTGTGGGGCTTCGGCTGGGAGAAAACCGAAAACAAAAATTCGAGCGAGCCCGGCCGGCTCTTCATGTACAAAGCCGGCGATCCGATGACTTTGAGCAAGATCATCGAACGGCTGACCGGTAGATCGCTCGCCGCCTATTTCGACAAGATGGTCTGGCAAAAAGCACGCCCGGCAAAGTCCGCCCATTGGGAAGCTGACAAGGACGGCACCACTATCGCCGCCTCCGGCTTCCAGGCGCATCCGGAGGATTGGGCCCGGATTGCCCTTTGGGTTTGGGAAGAACACAAGAAACCCGGCTGCTTCGGTGATTACTTACGGGAAGCCACGCGCACACAGATATCCAATCCGCGTTTGGGCTCGGGCGCCGGGAGCTCCTTCGACGGCTATGGTTATCAATGGTGGACCGACAACAAATATGTGCCGGGCTTCTGGGGCAAAGGCTATGCCGGGCAGGAACTGGCCATCAACCCGGAAACGGGCAAAATCCTGCTCAAGTTCGGCTACCGCAATTATCCCGGTGTCACCGGCGATCTTTACAAGATTTACCGGGAATGGAACCGGGACAAATAGTCTCTAAATCGCGTCGGCGAACAACCCCTCGATGCTTTTCCCGCCGGGACGCTTCGGCGTCTCGTCCGTGCCGGGGGCATATGCCTCTGCTGCTGCAGGGCGCGCCATCAGCCGGTCCCGCCAGTCATTCACCCGTGGATACTTGTCCCTGTCGACCCGGTCGGGATACAGCTCCCTGATCCGGTGGACATGGGACAGCAGATACAGATCGGCCAGAGAAAAGCGGGGACCCGCCAGCCAGCCGGTCGCTTCCAGTTCCCGTTCCAGCCAATCCACGACGTAACTCACCTTATCCAAGGCGGCATTGAGATCGGCGTCCGAGTGCCCTTCGCCGGCCATTCGGACCCAGCGGGCGCGGCGCTCCGGCATGGGCGTGGCGGCAATCATTTGTTCCTTATCCGCCTCGCTGAGCTCTTCCACCATGGCTTTCAGATTGATGGTGAAGGTCAGGTTGATAATCGCCTGATGCACGTCGTCGCCGGTGATGATCCAGTGGCGCATGTGCGCCCGGTCCTTCAGATCATCTGGCTTCAGCGGAGGCCCATCAAACGCCTCATCGATATATTCGCAAATCGCCGGCGCGTTGATGATCGGCACCCCATCATGCACCAAGGTCGGCACCACGCCGTTGGGATTGAGCTTCAGGTAGGCCGGGTTCAAGTTTTCGTAGCGCCACAGCTCGATATAGTGGCTTTGATAGTCGACGCCTTTTTCCTTCAAACAGTGGCGTACCTGCTTTGAGCAGGTGCTAAGCCCGCTGTGATACAGCTCCAACATGGTTTCGCATTCCTTCTGAGCACTGGATGGACGAAACTGTAGGCCTGCGAACACAAATTGGCAAAACCGAAAGCCGGTAGTACGATAGACGCCTGATAACGAGCGACGATAGGGTTCGCCACGGAGGCCTAGTATGCAGACCAAAATTCCTTGTGTGATGATGCGCGGCGGCACATCGAAGGGCACTTACTTTCTGGCCTCGGACCTGCCAGCCGATGAAGAGGTGCGGGATCAGGTTCTCCTTTCGGTGATGGGCTCGCCCGATGACCGCCAGATCGACGGCGTCGGCGGCGCCAACCCGCTCACCAGCAAGGTTGCCGTGGTCAAGAAATCCGACCGGCCCGGCGTCGTTGTGGACTACCTGTTCATCCAGGTGGTGGTCGATGAGCCCCGCACCAGCACGGTGCAGAATTGCGGCAATATCCTGGCCGGCGTCGGCCAGTTCGCGGTGGAAAGCGGGTTGGTCGAACCTTCCGATGGCGAAACCACGCTGACCATCTTCATGGAAAACTCCGACAGCTTGGCCGATGTGACCTTCCCGTCCCCCGGCGGTGTGCCGAGCTTTGACGGCGATGCCCGGATCGACGGGGTGCCCGGCACGGCCGCGCCGGTGATGATCAACTTTAGGGATACGGAAGGCTCCGCCTGCGGGTCCCTTCTGCCCACCGGCAATCTAATCGACACGGTGCAGGGAATTGATGTCACCTGCATCGACAACGGCATGCCGATTGTGCTGTTCACCGCCGAGTCTATGGGCCGCACCGGCTATGAAAGCCGGGATGAGCTTAACGCGGATGCGGAGCTGAAGAAGCGGATCGAAGCGCTGCGCCTGGAAGTCGGCCACATGATGAACCTGGACGACGTGACCGAGAAAACCATCCCAAAGATGACCATGATCGCCGCCCCGCAAAACGGCGGCGCCATCTGCACCCGGTCCTTTATTCCGCACGATTGCCACGCGGCCATCGGCGTGTTTGCCGCCGTCTCGGTGGGCACCGCCTGCGCCATGCCGGGCACCGTCGCCTATGACATTGCTGAAATTCCCGAGGGCGATACCAAGCTGGTCTCGGTCGAACACCCGACCGGCGAGTTCTCGGTGGAAATGGAAATCGACAGTAGCGGCGACACGCCCCAGGTGAAACGCGCCGCCCTGTTGCGCACGGCGCGCCGGTTGTTCGAGGGTCAGGTGCTGATCCCTCACTCGGTCTGGTCCGGCACCGACGGCAAGCTGGCCGCAGCGGCCGAATAAGCAAAGG
>JAYQGD010000276.1:0-4472 GCA_038140415.1 Rhodospirillaceae bacterium | reverse complement strand
GGCGGGTGGACGGCTCCCCCACCGTCCCGGCGCGCTGGCGGTTGCGCCTGGACCGTTTCTTAAAGGGATTTGATTTGGGTGATGCCCTCAACCCAACCGATCCGTGGGCCTATTGGCAGTCGGTCCTGGACGCGTCGGACGGTTACGCCCCGGTCTCTCCCCCGGCCCCGCGCCCGCCGCTGGCCGCCCGGCCCACGCAATTGTCTGTTACCCAGGTGGAAACCTGGATGCGCGATCCCTACGCCGTCTATGCCCGCCACATTCTCGGGCTGAAGGCATTGCTGCCGCTGGACGCGGCGCCCGACGCGGCGGACTACGGTTCCCTGATCCATCACAGTCTCGATGACTTCCTGACCGCCTTCCCCGTGGATACGCCTCTGCCCGAAGACGCGTTGGATCACCTGATCGGTTTTGGCGAGAAACAATTCGAGAGCGTTATCGCTTATCCCGGCGTCGCGGCGTTCTGGTGGCCGCGCTTCCTGCGCATCGCCGACTGGTTTGTCGCACACGAACGGCTGTCGCGGGACGGCATCGCCGCCATCGCCAGCGAAATCAACGGCAAGATGAAGATTTCCCAGGATGAGGCGGACTTTACCCTGACCGGCTTCGCCGACCGGATCGACACGCTGGCGGACGGCACGCTACGCATCATCGACTATAAAACCGGCGCGCCGCCGTCCAAGAAAGAGGTTGCCGCCGGCTTTGCCCCGCAATTGCCGTTGGAGGCAGTCATCGCCGAAAGCGGGTCATTTAAGGACTTGGCTGCCGGAAAGGTCGCCGCCCTGGAATATTGGCGGCTCGGGGGCGGCCGGCAGGCGGGCGACATCAAAGATGCCGGGGACGACATCGCGGCGCTGACAGCGGAAGCGTTGGACGGGCTGAAAGCCCTGATCCGGGATTTTGCCCGTGAAGAGACGCCCTATCTCGCGCGGCCCCGTCCGGATGCGGCGCCAAAATATTCCGACTATGAACATCTGGCGCGGATCAAGGAATGGATGGTCGCCGGCGGAGACGATCAATGACCGAGATGACCGCCGTCGAAGCCGCCACTATCAAACAACGCCAGGCCGCCGATCCGGGCGTGTCCGCCTGGGTGTCCGCGTCCGCCGGCACCGGCAAGACCAAGGTGCTCACCGACCGGGTGCTCAGTCTGCTGGTCGCCGGCAGCGCGCCGGAGAAGCTGTTGTGCCTGACCTTTACCCGCGCGGCGGCGGCGGAGATGGAAAACCGCATCGCCAACCAGCTCGGCGCCTGGACCATGATGGCCGACAAGGACTTACGGGAACAGTTGGAGCTTCTGTTGGGCTACGACCCCGATGATACCCAAATGCGAACCGCCCGGCAGCTGTTTGCGCGGGTGCTGGATACGCCCGGCGGCATGAACATTCAGACCATCCACGCGTTCTGCCAATCGGTGCTGCGGCGCTTCCCCCTGGAAGCCGACCTCGCGCCGCACTTCAAACTGATGGATGAGCGGGATTCGGATGAATTACTGCATCAGGCGCGGGAAACCGTCCTGGCGCATATCCAAACAGGCGCAGAGAGCCCTCTGGCCACGGCCATCGGCGAGGTCACCCGGCATCTGCACGAATCCAAGTTCCCGGAGATCCTGGCCACCCTGACCCGGGAACGGGGCCGGCTGGCCCGGCTGATCGACGAGGCGGGCGGGATCGGAAATCTGATAAGCCGCGTGTTCGGCATGCTAGATGTTCGCCCGGAGGAAACGGAAGACACCATTTTTGCCGAGGCAGGCAACCCGGCCAATGCCGACGAAATTGGGCTCCGCACGGCCATCGAGGTTTTGCTGACCGGCGCCAAGACGGATATCAAACGAGGCGAGCTGATTGCCTCTTGGCTGACGCCGAAAGACGGTGAGGCTGTCCCGTTTGATGACTATGCGGACGCCTATTTGACCGCGTCCCGGAATGACAGCGACCTCCAGATCCGCAAATCCCTGATGACCAAGAAACTGTCGGAAGATAATCCGGCTGTGGTCAGCATCCTCGCTGTCGAGGCCGACCGGGTCCACGCCGCCTACCTGCGCGCCCGGGCCGCGACCACGGCCCACGCTACAGCGGGGTTGTTGCGGCTTGGGGATGCGCTGCTGGCCGCCTATCGCCGGCAAAAGGAACGCCGGGCGCTGATCGACTATGACGACCTTATTCTGGAGACCGCGCGGCTGTTGCAGAAACCGCGCGTCGCCCCCTGGGTGCTCTACAAGCTGGACGGCGGCATCGACCACATCCTGATCGACGAGGCCCAGGACACCAGCCCCGAACAATGGCGGGTGGTTGAGGCGCTGGCCGAAGAGTTTTTCGCCGGCGAGGACGCCCACGACAACCGGCGCACCATTTTTGCCGTCGGCGATCTCAAACAATCCATCTACAGTTTCCAGGGCGCGGACCCGCAATCCTTCCGGGATATGCGGGAGCATTTCGCCAAAGCCATTCCCGCCGCCAGGGACCGCTGGCGCCAGGTCGATCTCAACGTGTCCTTCCGATCCGCGCCCAAAGTGCTGAGCGCCGTGGATATGATCTTCGCCCAAGACGAGGCCAAGGACGGGCTAAGCTTCGATGATGATGTGATGGAACACGTCCCCAAGCGCGCCGGCGAGGCGAGCCTGGTGGAGCTTTGGCCGCCCGTCGTTGTGCGGGAAATTGACGCCGCCGTCCCGTGGAAGCCGCCGGTGGAGCGCATCCAGGGAGATTCGACCGCCAACCGGCTGGCCCAACTGATCGCCAAACGCATTAAGCGCATGATCGACGACAAGGAAGTTTTGGAGTCGAAGAACCGGCCCATCCAGCCCGGCGACATCATGATCCTGGTGCGCCGCCGGGGCCCCATCGTCGAAGAGATCGTCCGCGCGCTCAAATACCTGGAGATCGGCGTCGCCGGCGTTGACCGCATGGTGCTGACCGACCAGATGGCGGTCATGGACCTTATTGCGCTGGGCCGGGTGTTGTTGCTGCCGGAAGACGATTTGACCCTGGCGACAGTGTTGAAAGGGCCCATCGCCGGGCTGACAGAAGAAGACCTGTTCGAGCTGGCCTATGACCGGCCGGGCACCCTGTGGCAGGCGCTTTACGATAAACGGGATGCGTCCCCCCGTTTTGCGGCCGCGTTTGATCTGCTGAGCGGGCTGCGCGCGCAGGCGGACACCATGCCGCCGTTTGAGCTCTACAGTCATATCCTGGGCGCGTTGGGGGGACGGGAGAAACTGCTCCACCGGCTCGGGCCGGATACGTTGGACCCGATCTCGGAATTTTTGGACCTGGCGATCTCATACGAGGACTCCCACACGCCGACCCTGGAAGGCTTTCTCTATTGGCTGGAGTCGGGCGAGACGGAGGTGAAGCGCGATCTGGAACAGGCCCGGGCAGATGCCGTCCGGGTGATGACCGTCCATGGGGCCAAGGGCCTGGAAGCGCCCATTGTCTTCCTGCCGGACACGATGCAGGTCCCCCGCGCCGGGTTCACACTGCTATGGCCGGAGGATGATACCGGCGGCGAGCTGATGCTGTGGCCGCCCCGCCGGGCGGCTTACGAAACGGTGGCTGAGGCCGAGCGCACCCGCATGACGCAGGAGCGTGACCGGGAATACCGGCGGCTATTGTATGTGGCGCTCACCCGCGCCGAAGACCGGCTCTATATCTGCGGCTGGGCCAACAAGACCGCCGCGCCGGAGGGCTGCTGGTACAATCTGGTGAAGCGCGGACTGGACGGCGCCGCAGAGGAAGTGGAAGACCCGTTCCTGGCCGACGCCGGGGAGACCGACGGCGCGACAATCCTGCGTCTCACCTCACCGCAACTGGACAAAGTAGACGACGTCGAGACGCAGGACGCCGAGCCGCGCGCACCCCTCCCCGCCTGGGCGGACGCCCCGCCGCCCGACGAGCCCGCCCCGCCCGTGCCCCTGGCCCCGTCGCGTCCGGCGGAGGAGGAACCGGCGGTGCAATCCCCTCTCAGCGGCGATGACGGCTACCGGTTCAAGCGGGGCAATATCATCCACGCGTTGCTGCAAACCCTACCTGATCTGCCCCCGGCAGAGCGGGAGGCGGCGGCAAAATCATATCTGGCGCGCGCGGCGCATGAACTTGACCCCGAGATCCAAGCCGCCATCGCCGCAGAAACGCTGGCTGTGTTGCACCATCCCGATCACGCAAGAGTGTTCGGGCCCGACTCCCGGGCAGAGGTGCCCATCGTCGGTCATCTGAACGGCCAGGTGATCTCCGGGCAGATCGACCGGCTGGCGGTCACGTCTGAGGCCATTGAGATTTTCGATTATAAGACCAACCACCCGCCGCCGGCGCGCGCCGAAGACGTCTCTGCGCTCTATCTGGGGCAGATGAGGGCCTACCGGGAGGCCCTGGCCGCCATCTATCCCTACCGGCCGATTCGCTGTTATTTGCTGTGGACAGACGGGCCGCACCTGATGGAACTGGACGGTGCCCTTTTGACCCCGCCGGCGGCTT
>JAYQGD010000275.1:0-4486 GCA_038140415.1 Rhodospirillaceae bacterium | reverse complement strand
TCGTGGCTTTTATCAGGCTTGACACCATCGAGCTGACTATCATGGGCGCGATTATGTTCGCCTGCTTTCCCTATTTGATGGCCACCGCCCTGGAAGACACGACAGCGGCCAGAGGCGGCCTGCTGTTCGCCACCATGCCGTTGATCACCATCATCATGGCTGCGATGTTCCGCGTCGAGAAGCTGACCTGGCTCAAGGGCGCGGCGATCCTGCTGGCGGTGGCCGGCGCGTTCACGGCGCTTGGCGAGCGCGTGGACGGGATCGCGCCTAATGCGCTTCGGGGAGATTTCTTTATGTTCCTCGGCATGCTCTGCGCGTCGAGCTTCAATGTGTTTTCCGGCAAGTATCTGATCAAGTACGGCAATCTGCAGGTGCTCATCTATACGATCTTTGTCGGCGTTGCCTGCCTGTTTGTGCTGGCGCTGTTTTTCGGCAAGCCGTTTTCCGGATCGCTCAGTTTCGATGGCGTCGGCTGGCTGGTGTTCTTCATGCTCGCGGTGCCCGGCGGTGCGTTGATGATGTACGCCTGGGGCCGCGCACTGCAGTCCATTACGCCGACCCAGGCGGCGATCACGGTGGGCCTTAATCCGCTGACCGCGATCCTGCTGGCAGCGCCGTTGCTGGACGAACCGATCACGCTCCGGGTGCTGGGCGGCTTCGTGCTGATCTTCGCCGCAATCATCGTGGCGAACTACCGGAAGCGGCCGCGGCAAGAGGCAGTGTAAGTGACTTCCCTACCTGCTTCGCCTGTCACCGGGATCGTCTTTCTGATCGTTGCACTCAGCCTCAATTCGATCAAGGACGGGCTGGCCAAGTTGTTGGACGGGTATTATCCGCCAGCCTATCTATTGTGCGTTCAGTTGATCGTGGCGTCATTCATCCTGGTGCCGTTGATTGTTCACCGGTATGGCCGAAGCGTTTTGGCGCCCCAGCCCTTCCCCCAACAAATTTTCAGGGCGATCTTTTTTATCAGCGGGGTGGGTCTGTTTTACTGGTCCCTGAACTTCATCCCCCTGGCCGACGCCACGTCCATGGTGTTCGTCGCGCCATTGGTGGTGACCGCCGTCTCACCCTTCTTCCTGGGGGAAAAATTGGGGGCGCACCGGATCACGGCGGTGATCGTCGGGTTTGCCGGCGTCATTGTAATGACCCGCCCCGATTTGGAGGGAGATCGGGCCGGATACTTCATCGCCCTCGCCGCCGGCGGCACCTTGGGCTTCTTCTACATGATGAACCGCAAGTTGGCCGCCCTGCAGCCGCAATTGGTGGCGGTGACCCATGCATCGCTGATCGGCGCAGTTCTGTTATTGCCCTCAGTCCCATTCCTTTGGGTGCCCTTTCGCCCGGAAGATGGACTGATCATCGCCGGCTTTTTGATCTTTGCTCTGGCCGGGCAGGTGTTGTTGATCTCCGCCTTCTCCTATACGCCGGCCAGCGTGCTGGCGCCCTTCCAGTACACCCAGTTGGTCGCGGCCACCCTGTTCGGCGTGATCGTTTTTGACGCCTTTCCGGACGGCATGACCTGGCTCGGTATCGCGCTGGTGGTGATCGCCGGCTTGTATGTCGCCTACCGGGAGTCGAGGAAAGCCACATGACCTTCTCCGGCATCACCGCCGCCGTGTTCGACTTGGACGGCACCCTGATCGACAGCGCGCCCGACCTGTTGGATGGAATCGCCGCCACCTTGGAAAAGTTCAACGTCTCCGCCGCGCCGCCGGAAGACATCCTGCCGGGCATCGCCATCGGTTCCGACAATATGCTGATGAGCGCGTTTGAGATCGCCGGGATTGGTGACCAGGACGAGCTGTTCGACGAAGCCTTCGCCTGGTTCCTGGACTATTACGCCGAAAACTCCCTGGTGAAGACGGACTTGTTTCCGGGCATCCGGGAGACCTTGGACACCCTACAGAAGAACGGCATTAAGATGGCCGTCTGCACCAACAAGCGGATGAGCCTCACAATGCCGATCATCGACGGGCTTGGAATCGGCGGCTATTTCGAAACGGTGACCGGCCGGGATTCCTACGCGTAACGCAAACCCCATCCCATGCCGCTTCTGGAAACTCTGAAGAAGTTGGGCGCCACGCCGGATAACGCCGTCATGGTCGGCGACACAATCACCGATCTTAATGTAGCGCAGGCCTGCAATGTCGCTTCGGTCTGTGTCACCTTCGGCTATGCCCCCCTGGCGGATATCGAGGGGGCGGATGCGCTGATTGATGACGCGCGCGAGTTTCTGCCCCTCATCCTGGATTGAAAGGGTCCGCCGATTTCCCTAGGCTCAGCCCGACCGGGAAATTTGTATGATTGACGTTCAGGACCTCCGAAAATCCTTTAAATCCGTCCAGGCCTTGGACGGCGTTTCCTTTAACGCGACCGATGGTCAGGTCACCGGCCTGATCGGCCCGAACGGCGCCGGCAAAACCACCGCGCTTAGAATCCTCTACACCGTGATGAACCCGGATTCCGGCCATGCCCGGATCGATGGTTTTGACACGGTCACTGACCGGCGGGAGGTCCAGGCCCGGGTCGGCGTACTGACGGACGCGCAAGGTCTCTACCCCCGTCTAACCGCACGGGAACACATCCGCTATTTCGGTAAATTACACGGCATGAACAGCAAGGTGCTGGAGGCGCGCATCGACGAGCTGGCCTCCACCCTCCACATGCATGAATTTATCGACCGGCGCGCCAAGGGATTTTCCAAGGGCCAGACCCGCAAACTGGCCCTCGCCCGCGCCCTGGTGCACGACCCTAAAAATCTGATGGTGGATGAGCCCACCAACGGGCTCGACATCGCCACCTCCCGCGCAGTGCATGAACTGGTGCGCGATCTGAAGGACCGCGGCCACTGTATCCTGTTCTGCAGCCACATCATGGCCGAGGTGGCCTCGATCTCCGACCGGATCGTGGTCCTGGCCCGCGGAAAGGTCGTCGCCCACGGCACGGCGGAAGAACTATTTGAGCTGTCGGGCTGCACCGAGTTCGACGAGATGTTCCTCAAGCTAACCGGCGGCGCGGCGACCGGCAACGAGTCGGAGGCCGCACATGTGGGCTAGGATCATGACCATCTTCGCCAAGGAGGTGCGGGACAACAGCCGCGACCGCCGCTCGCTGTTGGTGGCGCTGATTTATCCGATGCTGGGGCCGTTGCTCCTGGGGGCGATTATCGCCGCCGTCTCCGACGTGGTCTCGGTCGAGACCGATAAGAAGATCGTCATCTATGTGCAAGGCGCGGAAAACGGCTCGGCGCTGGTGAAGCACCTGACCGACAACGGCGCGGAAATTCGCCAGGCCCCGGCCGATCCGGTGGAGGCCGTTAAGACCGGCGATGTGGATAATGTTTTGATCATCCCGCCGGACCATGCCACCGCCTTCGCCGATCAACGGACGGCCAGGGTGAAGCTGATCGTCAATTCCTCCCGACTGCCGGGATTGATCGCGCTCAATCGCTTGTCGGGTCTTCTCGGCAGTTTTAACCGGGACGTCTGGGGCAGCCGGATCGCCGCCCGGGGCGTGGACTATAAGGTCCTGCAGCCCCTGCAGATCGAAAGCGAGAATGTCACCTCGGGCGTGCAGATATACGAAATCCTGCTGTTCATGGTGCCGCCCCTGTTCATCTTCAACCTGTTCATGGGCGGGGTCTATCTGGCCGTCGACGCCACCTCCGGCGAACGGGAGCGGGGCTCTCTGGAGGCGTTGTTGATCAATCCGGTCGAGCGCTGGGGTTTCATGGCCGGCAAGTTTATGGCGGCGCTCTATTTCACCGCGCTGGCGGTGATTGTCCAGTTGATCGCCTTCAAGCTGGTGTTTGTCTTCACCGGCCCATCGAATGAGGCCTTTGCCAGCATCCTAAGCGGCGCCGGCGTGCTCGGCGTCTTTGTCATGGCGTTTCCGCTGATGATGTTTGCCGTCGGTATTCAATTCTTCATGGCGACCATGACCCGAAGCTTCAAGGAAGCGCAGACCTATCTGGGGCTGCTGCCGCTTATTCCCGCTATTCCGGGCATGGTGCTGGTTTTTGCGCCTGTTCAGGCTCAGAAATGGATGATGGCAATCCCCATATTCTCGCAAACTTTGCTGATGGGACAGTTTGTGCGCGGCGAAGAGGTGATGTTTGCCCATGTGGCCACGTCCATGGTCTCTTCGCTGGTGGTCACCGGGGTTCTTTTGCTGATTTGCGCCAAGCTTTATGAGCGGGAGAATCTGATCTTCGGGAACTGAAGATTGACGATTTCCGCCAAAAGACCGGCAAACCGCACTTTTTTAACGTTTACTCAAAGTTTACCTATTGAAATCAATATCCTGTGCAAGCCGCATCGTGTATATTCAAGTGACTAACTTGACTTGATAATTGAATTTTGCGACGTTATTTTCCGAGAAATCGGGGAAAGTCACAGGTTTCCCGGGATCGGTTTGAAGCTAGCACCTTGATGGCGCGATTTCGAAACGGATAGGATCCTGCAACTTCAGGAGAGTACTAAAA
>JAYQGD010000274.1:0-4515 GCA_038140415.1 Rhodospirillaceae bacterium | reverse complement strand
TCGGTTGGAAGACCTGCCTCGGTCCCTGCCGTTTATCAATTGGTTTGTGCTGATTGCGCTGTTGGGGGGCCCCCGGTTTCTTTACCGGATGTTCAAGGACCGCCGGCTCGATCAGAAAATGGACCGGGATGCTCATCTGCGCGTGCCGATTCTCCTCATCGGCGCCGGCGACAGCGCGGAATTGTTTATCCGGGATGTTTTTCGCACGGATTCAAATTACCGGGTGGTGGGTTTGGTTGCCAACTCGCCGAGCCGGGTCGGCCGGAACATTCACGGCGTGGAGGTGATGGGTACGGTCGAGCAGTTGCCGGAAATCGTCGAGACCCTGAATAGGAAAAGCAATAAGCCGCAACGTCTGGTCTTGTCGGCGGAGCGGCTGACCGCGGATCAGATCGAGTCCATTCTGTCAGTGGGTGAAAATCTGGGTCTCACCGTGGCGCGGTTGCCGTCTTTGTCGGACTTCCAGAGCGGCGTCGACACTCACCCGAATATCAAGCCGATCGACGTGGAAGACCTGCTGGGCCGCCCCCAGGCCAAGCTGGACACGGCGGCGATGGAGCGGCTGATCAAGGGCCGGCGGGTGCTGATCACCGGCGCCGGTGGCAGCATCGGCAGCGAGTTGGTGCGTCAGGTATCGGACCTGGGACCAAGCCACATGACGCTCGTGGAGAACTCTGAATACGGTCTATTCCGGATTGACCTGGAACTGGGCAAGCGCCATCCAAGTCTGTCCCGCCAAGCGCTCATTGCGGATGTTCGTGATGCGGATCGAATCAACGATATCACGCGGGCGGATTCCCCTGACCTGGTCTTCCATGCGGCGGCGCTGAAACACGTGCCGCTGGTGGAAGCGAATGTGGGGGAGGGGATTGAGACCAACGTGTTCGGCACCATCAACGTGGCCGAGGCGGCGAGGGCCAACGGGGTCAAAACCTTCGTGCAGATTTCCACGGACAAAGCGGTCAATCCGACCAGTGTGATGGGTGCGACCAAGCGGCTCGCCGAGCAATATTGCCAGGCGCTGGACCTGCAAAATCAGTCGGATGCGGACACCAGCTTTGTTACCGTCAGGTTCGGCAATGTGCTGGGCTCCACCGGCTCGGTCGTTGAGCTGTTCCGCAATCAGCTTCGGGAGGGAGGGCCGCTGACGGTGACCCATCCTGGTATGACCCGCTATTTCATGACGATCCGGGAAGCGGTGGAGCTGGTGCTGCAGGCCTCGGCCTTGGGCAGCGATGAACGCCGGCAAGGGGGCAAGATCTATGTCCTGGATATGGGGGAGCCGGTGAAAATCATGGACCTCGCCCGCCAGATGATCCGGCTGGCGGGACTGCGCCCGGAAAAGGATATCGAGATCACTATCACGGGCACCCGGCCGGGCGAGAAGCTGTTCGAGGAGGTGCTCCACGGGGCCGAAGCCCCGCAGCCGACCGCGCGGGACGGGGTGTTGATTGCTGCGCCTCGGTCCACTGATCTGGAGTCGCTGAAATATCAGCTGAACACGTTGCGCGATTCGGGTAAATCGGGCGATTCGGCGGAAATGATCCCACTGTTGCGGGCGTTGATTCCGGAATATGCGCCCGCTGCAGGCGGCGTATCCCCGGCTGAAGTGGCCGAATAACACCCTCTCAATAATCCCTAATTTCCGGGTAGTTCGAAGCCGCCCCGTTTGCTATACGGGCTGCGGCTTTTTTTATGTCCAAATTTCCCCCGGAGGAACCCATGTCAGACCCCATTCGCCGCGCCATTCTCTCCGTTTCCGACAAGTCCGGATTGGTGGAATTAGGTCAGGCGCTGGAAAAGCAGGGCGTGGAAATCTTATCGACGGGCGGCTCGGCCGCGGCCTTGCGAGACGCGGGCGTGGCGGTCAAGGACGTCTCCGACCATACCGGTTTTCCGGAGATTATGGACGGGCGGGTCAAAACCCTGCATTCGAAGGTGCACGGAGGCCTGCTGGCGCGGCGCGGCCACAAAGGCGATGAAGAACAGATGGCGGCGCAGGATATCACCCCGATTGATCTGATTGTCGTTAACCTTTACCCGTTCGAACAAACCGTCGCGTCCGGCGCGGACTATGACACGTGTATCGAGAACATCGATATCGGCGGGCCGGCGATGATCCGGGCGGCGTCCAAGAACCATGCCTCGGTGACCGTGATCGTTGAGCCCGAGGACTACGAAACCCTGTTGAGCGAGATGGAAGCCAATGACGGGGCCACGTCCCTGGAGTTCCGCAAAAAAATGGCGGCCAAGGCCTACCGGCGCACCGGCGCCTATGATGCGGCGATCGGCTCGTGGTTTGCGGGGGTCCTGGACCAGCCGTTCCCGGAACGCATCGTCATGGCCGGGGAGCTGCGCCAGGAACTGCGCTATGGCGAAAACCCGCACCAATCGGCGGCGTTTTACGCCAACAGTGAAAACCGCCCCGGCATCGCGACGGCGACCCAGCTTCAGGGCAAGGAGCTCAGTTTTAACAATCTGAACGACACGGACGCCGCATTTGAACTGGTGGCGGAGTTTCAAGACACCGCCTGCGCCATCATCAAACACGCCAATCCGTGCGGTGTCGCCATCTCCGACAGCCTCAAGGAGGCGTACCTGCGGGCGCTCTCCTGCGACACGGAAAGCGCCTTCGGCGGGATCATCGCTTTTAATCGGACCTTGGATGCAGAGACCGCCAAGGAGGTCGCGGACCTGTTTGCCGAGGTGGTGATTGCGCCGGAGATCGACGCCGCGGCCAAGGACATCTTTGCCGCTAAGAAGAACCTCCGGGTGTTGGAAACCGGCGGCCTGCCCGATCCCACGTCCGGCGGTATGACGGTGCGGACATTGGCCGGCGGTTATCTGTTCCAAGGACGGGATGCCGCGATCACCGACGGGGACCTGAAAGTGGTGACCAAGCGCGAACCCACGGAACAGGAACTGCAGGATCTGCTGTTCGCCTTCACTGTTGGTAAGCATGTCAAATCCAACGCCATCATCTACGCCAAGAACGGCATGACCGTGGGCGTCGGCGCCGGTCAGATGAGCCGGGTAAACTCGTCGCGCATTGCTGCCTGGAAGGCCGCAGACGCGGCGGAGAAGGCCGGCGATGCAACAAGCTGGGCGGAGGGCTCGGTGGTTGCGTCGGATGCATTCTTCCCGTTTGCCGACGGGCTATTGGCGGCGGCGGAGGCCGGCGCGACGGCGGTGATCCAGCCCGGCGGCTCCATCCGCGATGACGAGGTGATAGCGGCGGCCGACGAGAAAGGCCTGGCCATGGTCTTTACCGGCATGCGCCACTTCCGGCACTAAGAGATAACTAAAATTTGCGGTCTTTGATCGTCGCCTCGTCCATGCGCGCCTGGCGCATGTACTGGCCCATGAGGTGCATGAGGGACTGGTGCACATCCTCGATGACGCCGTAATTGTCGCCGTCCACATGCAGATTGGCCGACGCGATGTCCGCCGTGCGGCCGCCGTCGAATCCGGTCAGTGAAATGACTTCCAGGCCACTGTCCCGGCCCCACTGGGCGGCGCGGACCACGTTCTCGGAATTCCCGGAGGAACTGACCGTCATGATCACGTCTCCCGGTTCGGCGGAGAGGCGGAGCTGATGCACGAATACCTCGTCATAGGAGATGTCGTTGGCGATGGCTGTAATCACCTCCACATTGGCGGCGAGGGAATGCACGCGGGGCAGGAGGTCCGTATCGGTGGCTAGCAATTTGCCGTGGTCGCAGGCCAGGTGATTGGAGATGGAGGCCGATCCCCCGTTGCCGCAGACATAGAGCGTCCCGCCGGTCTCATAGGTTTTGCTGAGAATGTCTATCGCCTGAGCAAGTTTATCCCCATCAACGCTGGCGGCGGCCTTGGCGTAAGCCTCGAAATAGGCCGTTGAATAGGCGCCGGCGTCTGAGAACTTTTGATCGGGAAATGTCATAGGCCATCCATATAAGCGATTGCGAAGGGTTTCAACCTTCCTCTGAGGACTGGGGAGCGCGGACGCCGAGCATCAGCGCGCCGCCCACCAGAAAAAAGATAATGATCGTCGCCATGCCGGCCCGCTGGCTCTGGAACTTGTCGGTAAACAATGCCAGGACAAGGGGTCCCAGGAAGGCCGTCGCCTTGCCGGAGAGCGCATAGAGCCCGAACATTTCGGTGCGCAGCTCGGCCGGCGCCATGTGCGCCATCAGGGAGCGGCTGGCCGCCTGCGCCGGGCCGACGAAGATGCCCAGGCCCAGGCCGAACACCCAGAACATTGTCTGCGACTCGATGATTAAGAGAGCGCTACCGAACACGGTCAGTCCGGCAACCGCCCAAAGGATCGTCGTCTTGGCGCCGATCTTGTCGTCCATCCAGGCGAAGCCGACCGCGCCGATCCCGGCGGTCACGTTGATGGCGATGCCGAAGGTGATGATCTGTTCGAACGTGAAACCAAAGCTGCCCGCCGCATAGATGCCGCCGAAGGCGAAAATGGTGTTGAGCCCGTCCGTATAGATCATTCTGGCCAGCAGGTAGCGCGCGGTCTGGGCA
>JAYQGD010000273.1:2569-4536 GCA_038140415.1 Rhodospirillaceae bacterium | reverse complement strand
ACCCAAGTGGACGAAGCCCCCGAACTGGCAAGCGGATCGTTCCTGCCGATCATTCAATCCTACCTGGCCCCGGCCGGCATCACCGTCGGCACCAAGGATATTTCCCTGGCCGGGAGGATCGTCGCCAACATGACGCCGTTCATGCCGGCCGAGCACGGTCAGCCCGATGATCTGGCGCTGCTGGGTAAAATGGTGACCGAGCCCGAAGCCAATATCATCAAACTGCCGAATATCTCGGCCTCCATCCCGCAGTTGAACGCGGCGATTAAAGAGCTGCAGGAAAAGGGCGTGCCGGTGCCGGACTTCCCGGAGAACCCGTCCACCGATGAAGAAAAGAAAATCCGCGCCGCCTACGGCAATGTGCTGGGCAGCGCGGTGAACCCGGTGCTGCGCCAGGGCAACTCCGACCGGCGTGCGCCCAACGCGGTGAAGTCTTATGCCAAGTCCCACCCTCACAGCATGGGCGAGTGGGTGAAGGACTCCAAAACCCACGTGGCGACCATGGGGGTCAACGACTTCCGCTCCAACGAGAAATCGGTGACCGTGCCCGCCGGCTCCGAAGGCGACGCCAAGATCGAATTCGTCGCCAAGGACGGCAGCGTGACCGAGTTGAAGGCCGCGACCCCGCTGGATGCCGGCGATGTGGTCGATTCCACCTTCATGGATTGCAAGGCGCTCCGGAAATTCCTGGGCGAACAAATCGAAGACGCCAAGAAGAGCGGCGTGTTGTTTTCCGTCCACCTGAAAGCGACCATGATGAAGGTCGCCGATCCGATCATCTTCGGCCACGCGGTCTCCGTCTATCTGTCGGATGTATTCGAAAAGCACGGCGATACGCTGGCCGACGCGGGCGTGAATCCCAACAACGGCATCGGCGAGCTGATGCAGAAGGTTGGAGAGCTGCCGGCGGATAAAAAGGCCGAGATCGAAGCCGATATCCAGGCCTGCATGGACAACCAACCGGACCTCTACATGGTTAACTCCGACCGGGGGCTGACCAACCTGCACGTGCCCAGCGACGTGATCATTGACGCCTCCATGCCGGCCCTGATCCGGGGCGGCGGCAAGGGCTGGGACAAAGACAACAAACCCCGGGACACCAAGTGCGTGATCCCGGATTCCAGCTACGCCGCCATCTATGACGAGACCATCAAGTACTGCATCGAGAACGGCGCCTACGATCCGACCAAGATGGGCACCGTCGCCAACGTGGGCCTGATGGCCCGCCAGGCTGAGGAATACGGATCCCACCCGCAGACCTTCACCGCGCCGGCGGACGGCTCGATCCGGGTTGTCGATGCGGCGGGCAACACGCTGTTGGAACACAATGTGGCCGAAGGCGATATCTGGCGGGCTTGCATTACCCGCGACCCGGCCATCAAAGACTGGGTGCAATTGGGCGTGCGCCGCGCGCGCCTGAGCGGCGATCCGGCCATTTTCTGGCTCAACAAGGACCGGGCCCATGATGCGCAACTGATCGAGAAGGTGCACGAGTACCTGAAGGACCTGGACACCGACGGCCTGGATATCCAGATCATGTCGCCGAAGGACGCCACCCGGCACGCGCTGGAGCGGGTCGCCAATGGCCAGAACACCATCTCGGTCACCGGCAACGTGCTCCGCGACTATCTGACCGATCTGTTCCCCATCCTGGAAGTGGGCACCAGCGCCAAGATGCTGTCCATCGTGCCGCTGATGGCGGGCGGCGGCCTGTTCGAGACCGGCGCCGGCGGTTCCGCGCCGAAGCATGTGCAGCAAATGCTGGAAGAGGGGCACCTGAGGTGGGATTCCCTGGGCGAGTTCTGCGCCCTGGGCGCCTCGCTGGAACATCTCAGCCAGTCCCGCGGCAACGCCAAGGCGCAGGTCATGGCGGATACGCTGGACCGGGCCATCACCATCCACCTGGAAACCAATAAGTCGCCGAGCCGCAAGGTGGGCGAACTGGACAACCGGGGCAGCCACTATTA
>JAYQGD010000273.1:0-2469 GCA_038140415.1 Rhodospirillaceae bacterium | reverse complement strand
ATTTATTGAGCCGGGCTGATTTGGGGCCGGCGGAGAGAGATTAAGGAAGAAAGTCATGTCCAGACGTTGCGACATCACCGGCAAAGGCGTTCAGACCGGCAACAATGTGAGCCACGCGCACAACAAAACGCGTCGCCGCTACCTGCCGAATGTACACAAAATGACCCTGCACAGCGATAAGCTCGGCCCGGTGACCCTAAAAGTGTCGACGGCCGGTCTCCGCACCATTGAGCACAATGGCGGGCTGGATAATTTCCTGCTGACGGCCAAGGCCCACAATTTGACCGATGAAGCCAAAAAGCTTCGCAATCGTGTGAAGAAAGCGCAGGCGAAAAACGCCGCATAAGCGATTTCTCCGATTGCCGAAAAACCCGCCGTCAGGCGGGTTTTTTATTGCGCGCAGATGTTTTGCCGCCGCTGCAATTGAAAATACATTGCTCGCAATTTAATTCTAATTGCGAACATTTTTATAAATATTTGATTTTATTGGATTAAATGACGATTAGTGCATCATGCCGGGCTTGGGCCGGTTTGCCTTCTCGTCGAACAGATCGGTCAGATTCTGCATCATGGTGCCGCCCAATTCCTCCGCATCGTTAATGGTGACAGCCCGCTGATAATAGCGGGTCACGTCGTGGCCGATGCCGATGGCGGTGATTTCAATGGGTGTTTTGGTCTCAATAAAGTTGATGACGTCCCGCAAATGCCGTTCCAGGTAGTTGCCGGGGTTCACCGACAGGGTGGCGTCGTCCACCGGGGCGCCGTCGGAAATGACCATCAGGATGCGCCGCTGTTCGGGCCGGCCGATCAGCCGGTTATAGGCCCACAACAGCGCTTCGCCGTCGATATTTTCCTTCAACAGCCCTTCGCGCAGCATCAGACCCAAATTCCGCCGGGCCCGGCGCCAGGGCGCATCGGCCGCCTTATAGACAATGTGCCGCAAATCGTTGAGCCGGCCCGGATTGGGGCTTTTGCCTTCCTCGACCCAGCGTTCCCGGGCCTGACCGCCTTTCCAGGCGCGGGTGGTGAAGCCCAGAACCTCGACCTTCACCGCGCACCGTTCAAGCGTGCGGGCGATGATATCGGCGGACATGGCCGCGACCGAGATCGGCCGGCCTCGCATGGAGCCCGAATTGTCGATCAGCAGGGTCACCACGGTATCGCGGAAGTTATGTTCCTTCTCGATCTTATAGGACAGCGGATGCAGCGGATTGGCGACCACGCGGGCGAGCCGGCCGGAATCCAGGAAGCCTTCGTCCAGATCAAACTCCCACCAGCGCTGCTGTTGCGCCATCAAGCGCCGCTGCAGCCGGTTGGCCAGGCGGGAGACCACGCCTTGCAGATGGGAGAGCTGCTGGTCCAGTTGCGCGCGCAGCCGGCCCAGCTCCTCCGGCTCGCAAAGCTCTTCGGCCGACACCACTTCGTCATATTCGGAGGAATAAGCGCGGTAGGGCTCCACATGGCCTTCCGGGAAGTCCGGATGCTGCGGGCGGCCCTGCATGGTGGCGTCCGGGTCTTCCTCCGCGTCTTCCGGATCCATCAGGTCTTCGACGTCTTCCATGGCGTCCGGGTCCAGGAACTCCATTTCCATTTCCTGTTCCTGGGTGTCGTCGCCGTCGGCATCGGAATCCGCGTCCTGGCTGTCCTGTTCGTCCTGATCCTGCTGATCGTCCTGCTCGTCGTCGGACTGGCCTTCCGGTTCCGCATCGCTGTCGGCGGGCAGGTCGAGCTGTTCCAGGATATCCATCAGCGACTCGCCGAACGCTTCCTGGTCGTGCAGAGTTGTTCTCAAGTCATTGAACTTATTACCGATTTTCTCGTCGACCCAGTCCCGCCAGTGACGCATCATTGGCTCGGCGGAGGGCGGTACCGGCTGACCGGTGAGTTTTTCCCGGAGCACCATGCTGACCGCGTCGGCCAGCTGAGCTTCCTGCTGTTCCTCGACCAGGTGTAAGCCCTTGTCGTGGGCCTGGGCTTCCTGAAAATCGTAGAGGTTCTTGGCGACGCCTTCGAGGGTGCGGCAGCCCAGCGCCTCCACTCGCGCCTGTTCAGCCGCGTCGAACAGGGCGGCGCTGGTGCCGCTCGCCGGGCGCTGGCGATTGTAGACGTCGGTATCGTGATAGCGGAGCCGCAACGCGGTGGTATCCGCTTCACCGCGTAGCACGCGCAGGTCATTGGTGTCGAATTGCCGGGTAGGGGTCGGTAGACGCGCGGTCATGCCCTCGCCGGTCTGCATCAGGCCATGGGCGCCGGGGGCGAAATTCACCTCCACATCGTTGCGGGCCGCGACCGCCTTGAGGGCGGCTTCGGTAACCCGCTTGACGAGTTCCTGGTTGTCCTGATCCATGGTCCGGCCCAAATCTCCGGCTTAGGAGAGGGTAACGTTGGCCGCGGACTCCGGCAGTTCCTCGCCAAAGCAACGCTGGTAGTACTCGGCGATCACCGGGCGCTCCATCTCGTCGCACTTGT
>JAYQGD010000272.1:0-4557 GCA_038140415.1 Rhodospirillaceae bacterium | reverse complement strand
TGATAATCGACGAGCGGAAATCCTGGAAGCCGCCTTCGAATTCGCCGGTCGTCGCTAGGTCATAGAGTGTCTGTTCCGCCCTCTCGATCTGGCGCATGGCTGTGCTGTCGAGGTCAGGGGAGTAGGCCTGATTGACCACGGTCTCGCCCAACTCAATCAGCTGGCGTTTCAGATGGAGGTCATAGATGCTGCGGCCATATTCACCCGCATTAATCACGTTGACCATGGATGCGGCGAGATCGGCCAGGTACTCGACCCCGCCCACATCGGCGAGGGAGCCGTCTTGCTCGAAGAAATTCCTGAGTGTGATCGGGTCGGCGATTTGTCCCCGTTCAATCAGCTTGGCGACCGCGCCGAAAATCTTGCCGTGGATCGGATCGGCGAAGTGGTCCGGCCGCAGGAAATCCGACACCCGGTCATAGGCGTTGTTGTTGGCCAGGATGGCCCCCAACAGCGCTTTTTCTGCCTCGAAATTGTGGGGCGGAGAGCGGAACGAGGGGAGATGCTCATCGTCGTTGAGCGGCTGTACAGCCGAGGTATTTTGCGCAGCGGTTGCCATGGTTGGGAACCTAACCTCAGGTACTGGATGGGTGAACCCTCAAAAAAACTCACACCCTGAGGAACCTGGGGATAAGCTTCCGAGCCCTTGATTTATAAGGCTTATGTCAGGCGGCCTGTTCGCTTTTTCCGGCGGTCATTTGGTCGAGCGCCTTCTCCGTGTCGCCAATGTAGGTGCGAGTCATGGGAACGATTCCCGCCCGCTTGGTCATTTGTATCTGGAACACGGTCAAACCAAGGTATCTGAAGGAGACCTCGCTGCCGGAAAGATAATATTCCCACATGCGGCAAAAGCGCTCGTCATAGATATCTTTGACCCGGTCACGGTTCTCTCTGAAGCGGGTTTGCCACTGCTTAAGCGTCTCCGCGTAATGCAGGCCGAGGCACTCAATATCAGTGACCATCAAGCCGGATCGTTCAATCTTCGGCAGAATCTCGGAGAGCGCCGGGATGTACCCGCCGGGGAAGATGTATTTCCGGATCCAGGGGTCCGTCGTGCTGGGGGGCGTGGTCCGCCCAATGGTATGGAGCAGAGCGACCCCGTCATCGGCGAGCAGACGGTCCATCTGGGAGAAATACTGCCCGAAATGGCCGACGCCGACATGTTCGAACATGCCGACCGAAATAATCCGGTCAAATAATCCCTGCTGATCCCGGTAATCCCGCAGGTGAAATTCGGCCTGTTGCGCCATGCCCTGCCTGCGCGCCCGGTCGTTGGAAACCTTGTGTTGCTCTTCAGACAGCGTGACACCGGTGACAGAGGCGCCCGAATGTTTGGCGATATAGAGACCAAGGCCGCCCCAGCCGGAGCCGATATCCAAAACCTTCTGGCCCTTTTCGGGCAGCAGTTTTGCCATCAGATGGCGTTTTTTATGAAGTTGTGCCGTTTCGATGTCGTTGTCCGGGTCCTCGAAATAGGCGCAGGAGTACTGAAGATCGGAATCCAGGAAGAGCTCATACAGCTCACCCGACAAATCATAATGGTGGGCGACGTTTTGCTTCGACCTGGCCGCTGGATTGTACTGCTGAATTCGCCGACCAAGCATGTCCAGCGCTTCGGTAAATCTGTGGAAGCTGTGATGGCCGTTTTCTTGAAGATTTACGGACAGTAAGGCCAGGAGGTCACAGATCTGTCCGTTTTCAACAGTGATCCGGCCATCCATATAACCTTCGCCCAACGCCATGCTTGGGTTCACAAGCATGCGCCAAACGATGTCCATATCGTGATATCTGATCGTCAGGTCCGGTTCCGCCGTCCCTTCGATCACATGAATGTTTCCCGTTGGGTCGATGACCCGAAGTGTGCCGACATTTATGAGCCGGCGAAAAATTGTGAGCAGCATGAACATCAGAGACAACCTCCTCGAACATACGGCCTGTTAGCCGCTTTTTATTGTCGTTTCTCCCGTTATGTGTTGAAAACGCTAGCATAAATCATTTTGGGGGTGAAGACGTCACAGTAACTAAAATGGCGCACGTTTAAGTGCGCCATTCTCGAATTATTGCTCTTAAATTTAGAGCAGATTTACTCGGGCTTTTCTTCCTCAGCTTCAGCCCCGGCGTCGTCAGCGGCCTCTTCAGCGGCGTCATCGTCCTCGGCAGCCGCTTCCTGGGCGTCTTCGCCGTCTTCTTCAGCTTCAGCCAGGACTTCTTCCAGCATGGTCGGCGCTTCATCCTCGCTGGAGACAATGGCTTCACCGGTCCGTTCCTGAATCTCCGCTTCTTCTTCGGAGCGGGCGACGTTCGCCGTGACCGAGACGGAAACCTCGGGGTGCAGGCTAATGCTCACCGTGTGCAGCCCCACCGACTTGATGGGTTCGTCCAGAACAATCTGGTTCCGGTCCACGGAATAGCCGGCTTCGGAAACGCCGGTGGCGATATCGCGGGCGTTGACCGAGCCGTAGAGCTGACCGGCGTCGCCGGCCTGGCGGACCATGACGACAAACAGGCCGTCCATCTTGGCGGCGACCGCTTCAGCCTCGTTTTTGCGCTCAAGGTTTTGGGCCTCGAGTTGAGCACGTTGTGACTCGAAATGGGCCTTGTTGGCCTCATTCGCCAACACGGCTTTGTTGCGGGGCAGCAAAAAGTTCCGGGCAAAGCCGGATTTGACGTTTACCACGTCGCCCATCTGTCCCAGTTTTTCGATGCGTTCCAGCAGGATGACTTCCATTTTTAATCCTCCTCATTTGGATTTGTTTTAACCGGCGCGAAGCGATTTCTCAACGCCGCCCATGGTTCGAAAAATCCCAACCCGGCGACGGCTACGAACGTCCAGGTCGAGATGAAAAGTAAGAAGTAAAAGGCCATGAAGGCTAGCGCCGGGATAGCCTGGCGCCGGACCACCACGTGCACGATCCCGAGGCCGATATAGAAAAATGGCGCCGCCAGGACGATCACCAGGTTTCGTCCCAGATATTTAATATCGCCGGAGCCCAACAGCGCCAGGATCGCCGAGCCCACCAACGCCCAATAGACCCATTCCGGGGCATCCAGCATTGTATACGTCGGTGTGGGACGGGCGTTCGCACCCTGCTTGACCAGAACGGCTTGGGCAAGTACCGCATTCAGGATCATGATCAGCATCCAGCCCGCGATGAACATGCCGGGGAAAATGTCGACCGTGGTTTGGATCAGCGCTTCGGCACCGGGCTCCGATCCCAAAATCCCCAGACGCTGTGCAAACATGGCGCGCAGCAGCTCTTCAACCGAGCCCCGGAAACCGCCCGCTTCGCCTTGGGTCGCGATCGCGCCCAAGACCAGTACCATGGCGCCGAACAGGGCCAAGCGCGCGACGGTCGCGCCGATCGGATACCACTCAACGTCACCGGCGCCGGTTTGACGGCTCATGAGTGCGGTGCGAACCACAAACCAAGCCGGGAAGGCGATAAAGACGCCGTAGAAGCCGCCTTCGACCAAAGACGTCGACAGAATAGCCGAAAAGACACCGGTCAGGCAGGCAATGGAGACGCTGCGCGTCCCGTAGGCCAAACCCACCATCATCGGCGGAAAAGCTGCCACGACCGCAAACAGCCCGGCGGAGGGCACAAGCCTGCCCATGCCGAAGAGCAGTGCGCTCAGGACACCACAGCCGATTGCGATCCAAATGCCTTTGTGCATATCCACCCCGCATCCCGCCCTAAAGCGGGAAATCGGGTTAAAACCGGTTACTGGGAAACGTACGGCAAGAGGGCCAGGAACCGGGCCCGCTTGATCGCTTTCGCCAATTCCCGCTGCTTTTTAGCGGAGACCGCCGTGATCCGGCTCGGGACGATCTTGCCGCGCTCCGAAATGTAGCGGGACAGGAGTTTCACGTCCTTGTAGTCGATCTTCGGCGCATTGTCGCCGGAGAACGGGCAGGATTTCCGACGGCGAAAGAACGGCCGGCGTCCGCCGCCACCGCCACCGCGGGGGCGGGACGAACCACTGTCACCACTTTGAGGGCGTTGGTCGCTCATTATTCGCTCTCCTTCTCGTCGTCGGCGTCATCCTCGTCGGCAGACTCATCGTCGGAGTCATCCGAAGACTCTTTGGAAGAAGAACTCTCATCGGATTTCGCGCGGGCCTTATAGCCTTGATCGTCATCATCCCGGTCTTCACGGCTGGAACGGGATTGGGCCTGAACCGACGGCTCCTCGTCCAACTCATCCACCCGAATGGTCATATACCGTAATACGTCCTCATGCAGACGCATTTGCCGTTCCATCTCATGGACGGCCTCGGCCGGACCATCGATGTTCAACATCGTATAGTGGGCCTTGCGGTTTTTCTTGATGCGGTAGGCCAGGGATTTCAGACCCCAGCTTTCGGTGCGGGTGACATTTCCGCCACCCTCTGAAATGACCCCGGCGAAGTTTTCCGCCAGAGCTTCGGCTTGTTGCGCAGAGATTTCCTGCCGCGCAATAAATACGCTTTCATAATAAGGCATATGTATCCCCTTTCGGCTTATCTCAACCCAACGGAAATCGCCTTAATTCCCGGGGCATAGCCAACACCGAATCA
>JAYQGD010000271.1:0-4560 GCA_038140415.1 Rhodospirillaceae bacterium | reverse complement strand
CGGCCTCACCACCAGACCCATTCAGCCAAAACGTTTTTACACAGCCAAGACCCATCGCCGACAAATTGATTCACCGATTCACACACCGGCCGGTATCTAGTAATGACAGTGTTTGAATTGTTCCCGGGAATTTTGAAGATTGATCCACTCCGGAACACGCATCGTCGGCAGATAGATTTGGTCAATAATGGATAGCGTTACACAATTTGCACTAGGCGCCTGCGTCGGTGTGGCGGTCTTGGGCCGGAAGATGGGCCCGCGGCGGGCGGCGCTCACCGGCGGCATATTGGGAACGCTTCCGGATTTGGATGTGTTTCTTGCCTCAGAAGATCCGATTGAATCCTTCGTGCAGCACCGGAGCTGGAGCCACTCGATATTCATTCAAGCGCTTCTCACCCCGCTTTTCGGTGAAGCAGTCCGGCATATTTTCAGAGCATTGAAACCCTATCGGGGTTTTGCCTGGGCCGCCGTGTTCTTGTGCTTTTCAACGCATTCCCTGTTAGACGCCACAACAATCTATGGCACTCAATTGCTGTGGCCGATTTGGACGGAGCCATTGTTCCTTGGGTCCATTTTTATCATCGATCCCGTCTACACCTTACCTCTGCTGGTGGCGGCCCTTTGGGCGTTGTTTGTCCCAAGTTGGAAACCCCGTTATGGCAAGGTCTTGGTTACTGCCCTCGGTCTCTCCACGGCCTATCTCGGATGGACATTGGCGGCGCAGCATATTGTTACCTCCAAGACGCGGGCGACGCTGGCGAAACACAACATCACGCCCGACAAACTCATTGCCACGCCGACCCCATTTAACTCCTATTTTTGGCAGGCAATCGGTGTGGACGGGGATCGCACTTTCAATCTTTATCTACCGGTCTTCGGCGCCCCCGATGATCAGAACTTTTACGCTTACAATCGGAACTTGGCGTTGGCGACCTGCCTGGGCGACGACCTGCGCATCAAAGATGTCGCTAGGTTCAGTCATGGGTACTACCGCATGATGCTGCAAGATGGAGACGTCAGTATCGCTGATCTTCGAATGGGGCTATCGCCGAATTATGCGTTCCGATTTCTCTTGGGACGTCTTGAGAATGAAAAGCTGGCGCCCTCACCAACCCGCCGGCTGGAGGGGCGAGGCGACATCGCAACAGACCTGGATTGGTTGTCGGCAAACCTTAAAGGCCAAGTCTCCGTGCGGCCGGCGGAGGCTGAGGCGAAAACAAGTTTTGAGCGCTATACGGCCGGCAAACAGGAACCCGCTTCGCCCAGTAAATGTCCGTCAATTACGAAATCGTAGCGCCAGATCCCGCGGGATGCACCGCATAGACCACAATCGGCTCGGCCCTCCCCCGCACCTCGACCTTATGCTGTTCCAGCTTGGATGTATCCAGCTTTGCCAACGCTACCGTGGCCGCTGACGCGACAATGGGGGATTGGAACTCCTTTGTTTTTTCCTCAAGCCGGGTCGCGATATTCACCGTATCGCCGAGGGCAGAGATGATCGGCGTCTCGGGCGGCCCCATCTGGCCGACAATGGCCTCGCCGCAATGGATGCCGATGCCCATACGGAGGGGGTACCTTAACTCCATCTTCAGTCGGTCATTTAGGCCGGCCAAGCGATCCAGCATGTTTTCGGCGCCGGCGAGGGCCATCTGCGCGGCCCTATCAAGGTCAACGTCCAGCCCGTAAATCGCCATCAGACCATCCCCATTGAACTGGGCGTAGTGCCCCCCGGTCTCCTTCAGACTAGCCGACAGTTCAGCGAAGAACTGGTTGAGAATAAAAACCACGTCAAAGGGAAGCCGATGTTCTGCTATTTTTGTGGACTCCCTCAGGTCCGCAAACAGGATGACAACCTGTCTTTCCTGACCTTGCGAATATCCCGTGGGCTGTTGCCCTGCCTCAGGTAAAGCGGCTGCGGGCAAGAGCGGCATGATCTCCAGGTCTTGGGCGGGCCGGACCTGGCACGCCAGCCGGATACCCGGCGGCGCACTTATCCGCGCCAGCGCTTTGGCCTCATCCCCCGCCGGCGCGGCAAGATGTTCCTCGCCTCTCTCAACCTGTATCCGGCATGTCGTACACCGTCCCCTCCCACCGCAGACCGAGGCATGCCGTATGCCGACGGAGCGGAGGGATTCCAGAACACTCCAGCCCGGCGGCACTTCCACGACCCGGTTGTTGTCATACGCACGATAGTAAAGCCGGATTTTCGGCCGCCGTGATTTCAGGTACGCCCTCCCGGCCCGGGCCAGTAAGATGAGCGCGACAAAGATAATACAGTAGATGATGAACTCGTCTCGGATAGCGGTCACCCAGGCAGAACCGCCCTCCGGCATATTGGCATCAGATTGTACACTGGAGAGCCAGCCCTCCACTTCCGCCAGCCTGAGGACCTCGAATCCCGAAGAGACATATCCGGCCAGCGCCAATGCAGGCAGCAGAACGGCAAAGGCATAGAGGTAAGGTTGAAGCGCTCTATACCAACTCTTGAGCCGCAGCCATGTGTGAATGCCAAGCGCGCCATGAGTCCATACGGTCAACACGGCGAGGGCTTGAATGACCCCCAGATCGGGGCGCAGGCTCCAAAACAACGTTATCTGTTGGGCATAAGAGATGCGAGCATCATAAAACTCGCTGACACCCCTGGTGCCAAAGACATGGCCCGCCAGAAGAACCGGTATCAAGAAACCGGTGCAGAGTTGAACAAGCTCCCATGTCGTGAAGCGCAGGTTCTTACGATAGAAGAGCGACCAGGCCGCCAGCCCGGCATGTACCAGAACGGCAGCGCCGAGCAGCAACGTCCCTAAGGGCGTGCGCCACGGTTCTATGGTAAAGCGCTCGCCGGCGATCATGGCATCAAGGGAGATCAATCCAAGCGCATGATTGAAAAGGTGCGGGATGACGAACGATAGAAGCACCAAACCACTGAGTATGCGTATCCTGTTTCTCAATGCCCGGCCGTTCCTTCGCTAAGCGGATTTTGATAGGTGCTTGATGCGCCGTTCGAGCGGTCAAGAATAGAGTATAGTCCCGGCTCACGCCGCATCAACGTAGAGGCTCAATGGTATGAGATGAAACGTAGCGAGGCCCGCGCCGGCCCCGTCAGCTAAACCGAAGCTTGCCGTCTTTGGCCAGAGCCTCGGCGGTTTTGATCAGTCGGGTCATGGCCTCATCGAACCGGTAGTCGGGCACGCCTTCGCGAAACTGAAACAACAGATCCTCGAGATACATTTTGAGAGAGTTCTCGGTCATGTTGCCGTAGAGCCGGTTCTGCAGGTCTTGATCTTCCTCGCTGGAATGCAGCAGCACCAGAATATCGTCATGGGTGGCCGAGCGCAGGAGCGTCTGGATACCCGTATCGTCGGCGGTGCGGAGGCTCGAGAGAAAGGCCTGATGGCGGGAGCGCTTCTCGTGCGCGGTTTCGGGACGGAGAATGTCGGTAAGCACATGGTGGAGGCGCTCCATATCCTCCAGGCTCATGTCCGTCGCCTGGTCCTCCAGCACAACCTGATACTTTTCGTCGCCGGTTTTCTTCACCTGGATTTTCATGTCCGGCGCGCATCCTCGCTGACATCCGTTGAAACAGGCTCGCACAACGGTTATGGGAAGACAATAGAGCCCAATCTTTAACAGCAAATTGACGTCAAATTTGGGATTTCCATGGCCTTCGAAGATCACATCGCCGCCTGCAACAACGCCGATCCGGACAAATACCGGCCGTTTATTGTCGGCGGGATTTCGGTGGGCCATGTCCGCCACGATCTCGCCGAAGCGCTTTCCGGCCACGCAGCTGTATCGGTGGAGACGGCGGGTATCCGGCTGGACGATCAACTGGATGACTTCGGCAGCCGCAGCCGGGTATTGGGTGAGCTGGCTTCTACGTTGTCGGCGGAGGGCTTGGTCCCGAAACTCCGGGGCGAGATGTACCCGGTCAAGACCGGGTTCGAGGCCGTGGCCCTGGCGGAGATCGACCGGGCCGCCGTGCCGGGCTTTGGACTTCGCGCCTATGGCGTCCATCTCAACGGCTATGTCCGAACCGATGACGGCGACATCCACATGTGGGTGGCGCGCCGCGCCTCCGACCGGATGATCTGTCCCGGCATGCTCGACAATATGGTCGCCGGCGGCCAGCCCATTGGTCTCGGCCTCATGGAGAACATCATCAAGGAATGCGGCGAAGAGGCGAACGTACCGCCGGAGTTCGCCGCCACGGCGCACCCGGTCGGCGCCATCACCTATACGATGGAGACGGAGTGGGGACTGAAGCCGGACACGATGTTCTGTTATGATCTGGAACTGCCGGCCGGATTCACACCATCTAACACCGACGGCGAGGTGGAGACGTTTTATCTTCGGCCGGCGGAAAAAGTAGCGGAAATCGTCCGGGATACGTTCGACTTTAAGTTCAACTGCAATTTGGTGATCATCGATTTTCTGATCCGGCACGGACTCATTGATCCGGAGACGCCCGGCTATTTGTCGCTGATTAGGGGGTTGCGCAAATGACCCTCGGGCGGCATTACATCGCCTAACGCGACAAACATGATTTGACGAGGAGATCCG
>JAYQGD010000270.1:0-4567 GCA_038140415.1 Rhodospirillaceae bacterium | reverse complement strand
TCTCGGCATTCGTGACCGCGGTGGGCCTGATCATTTTCATGCATTCGGCCAATCCGTGGCTTCTGGCCATCGGTTTCCTCGGCGTTCTCTACACCATGTATGCCTGGTGGAAGGACGTTATCGCCGAAGCCAATGACGGCAAATCCCACACGTCGCCGGTGAAGGTCGGTCTGCGCTACGGCATGCTGATGTTCATCGCGTCAGAAGTGATGTTTTTCTTCGCCTTCTTCTGGGCCTACTTCCACTCCAGCCTGCCGATCCTGAACCTGGTCGCCGGCCCCTGGCCGCCCGAGGGCATTGATGCGCTGGGCGCGTCAGGCATTCCGATGGTCAACACGCTGCTGCTGATCACCTCCAGTCTGACGGTTACCGTCGCCCACCACGCGTTGCTGGAAAATGACCGGCCGACGGTGGTGCGGTGGACCCTCTATACCGTGATCCTGGGCGCAGTGTTCCTGGGCGTGCAGATTTACGAATACGTCATCCTGCCGTTCGGATTGAAAGATGGTATTTATCCGTCCACCTTCTATCTGGCCACCGGCTTCCACGGCTTCCACGTGTTCGTGGGGACGGTCTTCCTGATCGTCTGCTACTTCCGGGCCAAGAACGGGCACTTCACGGCCGACGCCCATGTGGGCTACGAGGCCGCTGCCTGGTACTGGCACTTCGTCGATGTTGTCTGGATTTTCCTCTACATCAACGTCTACTGGTGGGGCTCGTCCTCGTTCGGGCACTTGATGCCTGCCGGTTAATAGGGGAACACGCGCGTGGCTGACGATCACGCAAGCGCGCCGTCTCCCATCCGAAACGGAATTCTCGGCCGTTGCCCGCGTTGTGGCAGCGGCCGATTATATTCCGGCTACCTGAAGGTCGCCGACAACTGCAGCGCCTGCGGGCTAAATTTTTCGGGCCATGACGCCGGCGACGGGCCGGTGGTGCCGATCATGCTGGTTGTCGGGTTGGCCGTCGTGGGGCTGGCGTTCTGGCTGGAGTTAAGCTTCACGCCGCCGGTCTGGGTGCACGGGGTACTGTGGCCGCCGGTGATCCTGGGGCTGTGCCTGGCGCTGCTGCCGCCGATCAAGGGCTTTTTTATCGGCGCGCAGTTCAAGTACCGCTCCGTCGACAACGAATTCCCTGATGAGGAAAGCTAAGACGCCGCTACCCCCAAAGTTCTTTTGACGCAATCGCCGCGCCCTCGGCCAGACACCTGAATTTGTTCCACACCACAGAGGGAAAGACCCGGATCATTCCGGCGACGGTGGAAAAGCCGCAGTCGGTCCCCGCGATGACCCTCTCCCGGCCGACGATGCCGGCGTAGCGCTTGATCCGGTGAGCAATCAGCCGCGGGTGTTCGACAAAGTTGTTGGTGGAATCGATAACGCCCGGCACCAGTATTTTGTCGTCAGGTATTTTGGCGGCGGCCCAATCTTCCCACTCGTGTTCATGCCGGGGATTGGCGCCTTCAAACAGCACGGCCTGGGGCCGGCCCTGCATGACGATATCCAAGATCTTCGAAATGGGCACATCGTGGGTGTGGGGGCCTGGATAGTTCCCCCAACAGATATGCATGCGCATTCTGTCGGATGGAATGTCCCGGGTGGCGTGATTGATCGCTTCCACATTGCGCTGGGCAATTTTGAGAAACTCGGCGTCCGGCTTGTCCTGATATGCCAGATGCCGGGTCATGGCAAGATCCGGGCAATCAATCTGCACAAGATAACCGGCCTGATGGATGGCGTCGTATTCAGTCTTCATGGTGTCGGCTAAGGCGGCCACATATGTATCATCATCCGGGTAGTAGCCATTGCGGACAAAAGACGGCAGGACGCCGGGCGACGCGGTGTTAATAAACGCGTCCACCGGGTCCGCGGCGGTGACCGCCTGTTTCATGTTGGTCAAATCGTCTTCAAGGGGCTCTGTGTTTCCATAGGTCACCGGTTCAACCGCGCGCGGCGGGGTAAACCGGGTGCCGGGCATGTCCCGAAGCGAAACCCGCCACTCCATAAAACCCGGATGGTCCTGAAAATCCTTCGGGGCGAGCGCTTTGCCGCCTTTATTTGCGCCCAATTCTTCCGTGCCTTCCGCCAGTCCGCCAAGGCGATGCTTCACATAGACCGTGTAGGAGAGTTTGCTCATCTCACCGTCGCTGACGACGTCGATGCCGTTTTCCACCTGGGTGGCGACGATCTCGTTTACGGCCCTGGCCGCTTCGGCCCGCAGCTCCTCGGGGCTATAACTCTCTCCCTTGTCCTGCTTCTCCAGCAGATCAAGAAGCGTCTCCGGCCGGGGGAGGGAGCCCACATGTGTTGTGAGGATGCGATCCGTTGAAGTTTTCATGTTATTTCTCCAATGATGGGCTTACGCCGTTTCGGCGGCGGGCTATGAGATGATGTGAGACGAGGTACGCCAGGGCCAGAACGGAAGCCGTCGCCGCCAACTCAGGCGTCTTCAAAAGTACGATAACAGCCAGGACCAACCGGACGGCGATCTCCCACCCGGACAGACGTCCCGCGTCAAACCGGCTGAGGGCGCTGGCAATGAGATAGAGGCTGAGAACCAGCCTGATCAGCAGCCAGCAAAGTCCGGCGACGTCGATGGAGCCGTCGTATCCGGGTAGAAACTGTTTTGCGGCATCTCCTGCGGCAGGGGCCAGTTGCGCCTGTTCGATGAGCAATAGTTCCGGGTAGAAGGCGAAAACAAAGGGCACCATGAAAATGACGATGCCGGCCCTGACCGCGGCGAAGCCGGTGGCCAGCGGGTCTGCCTTTGTAATGGAGGCGGCGGCGTAGGCGGCGATGGCCACGGGCGGCGTGATCGATGACGCAACGGCAAAGTAGAACACGAACATATGGGCCGTGAAATCGGCGATACCCAGGGCGACAAGCAAGGGGCCCAACAGCAGGATGACGTTCACATAAGCGGGCAGGGTCGGCATTCCCATGCCGAGCAAGATGGCCGCCAGCATGCCGACAAAAAGGGCGACGAATAAATACGGCGCGCCGCCGAGGGTGATCTCGAGGCCGAACAACGAAAATCGTTCAATCGCATTGAGCCAGGCGAGAATGTCGGTGGTGACCAGACCGGGCAGGTCGGTGAAGCTGATGCAGATATCGATCACGGCGACGGCAAAGAACATCAGGAACAGCCGGCTGATGACGACGCCGCCGTCGGCGAGGACATCCAGAATGATCTTCGGGCGCAGGCGGATGGCGGGGTCCATGAACAGCATCCCCAAGAGCACCATGACCGCCCAGAACCCGGCAGAGTCAGGATCACCGGCGGCATTTCGGACGAGACGGAGCCCCCAAGGCATCTCCTCCCCTGAATTGACGTCATAGCCGGCCATCTGCGCCAGGCTGCCGGATGTCAGGGAATCCTTGGAGGTCAGGAGCAAAACAAGGATCACCAGGATCGGCACGAACACCATTGCCAGATTGATCCGATCTTCCCGGCTGAGACGCATGTCTTCGGTTAGCTCGCCGACCTGCCGGATGTTTTGGCGGCGGGATTCGAAGACCACCGTCATAAACAAGCTGACGAAATAGGCAATCGCCGGGAGGAAGGCGGCGATGATCACCTCGGAGTAGGGGACCGCGGTTAGCGAGGCCAGCACGAAGGCCGCGACACCCATGACAGGTGGCATAATTTGACCGCCGCTTGATGCCGCTGCCTCGACCCCGCCGGCGAACGTTCGTCTGAACCCGCGCTGAACCATCATCGGGATTGTCAGCGTTCCGGTTCCCAGTACGTTGACCACCGGGCCGCCTGAAATGGTTCCGAACAAGGCGGAGGAGACGATGGCGGCATGTGCCGGGCCGCCTCTGAGCCGCCGGGTGACCACCACAGCCAGCTTGATTAAAGAACGCCCGCCGGCGGACGCGCCGAACAATACGCCCAGGATCACATACGGGAAGACAATATTCATGAGGACGTTTAGGAACTGTCCCAACAGGCCATGGGATTCCAAGGTGATTGCGTCACTCGCCCCGGTGATCGCTTTGTCGAACGTGCGTCCGGTCGGAAAATCACCGCCTATGACCGTGATCAGATACTTGTTGTCGGTCCAATCGAACAACCAGGAAAGCGAACTGAATACGGTATAGAACGTAAAGGCAATGGCGATGACCACCAGCGGGAGGCCCCAGACCTTGATATTGTAGATGAAGAACATGCTGACAATGCCGAGAAGGATGGGAATGACCCATCCGCCCAGTCTGGCTTGGCACTGCGGCAATTCTTCCGGCGGGTCCGTTCCGAAGATCGCACGATATTCCTCTGCGCGTGCGGCGTTGGCCGCCAGGATGCGGGCGCGTTCTCCGGTAAACTGATCGATCAGACAGACTTGATCATTTTGAATCCAGTAGGCCAGCACCAGAAGGACGGTCATCAGGATCATAATGATGTCTGCGGTCAGGCCGGCGGAAAATCTGCGGCGGCTCCGGTCTTTCCAGTCCCGGGCAAAGGAATCGTTCAGGACGACGATCACCATCATCAGCAGGAAGACGATGGGGAACAGCCACTCCGCGTCAAACTTTGAAATACGCTGGAGATCACCCAGGCCCGGGCC
>JAYQGD010000269.1:0-4567 GCA_038140415.1 Rhodospirillaceae bacterium | reverse complement strand
GGCAAGAACGACTTCGGCTTCCTCTATTCGGATCGTACGCCCTTATGGGAAAAGATCGAGACTATCGCCCACAGCCTCTATGGCGCGGCGGCGGTCACGGCGCCCGACAATGTGCACCGCCAGATCGCGGAATTTCAAAAGCAGGGATATGGCCGCTTCCCGGTCTGCATGGCGAAAACGCCCTTGAGTTTCTCCGCGGACCCAAGCCTCTTGGGTGCGCCGGAAGGCCATGAGATTCAAATTCGGGAAGTGCGCCTGAGCGCCGGTGCGGGGTTCATTGTGGCCATCTGCGGCAACATCATGACCATGCCGGGTCTGCCCCGGGTGCCCGCCGCCAACAATATCACCCTTAATAAAAAGGGCGATATTGAAGGCTTATTCTAGGCGGAACTTATCTTACGACTTCGGCTTGGCGCAGTCGTCGATCTTGTGACCGGCTTCTTCCCACGCCTCGATGGCGCCGGGATGATATTTCAGGCCGGCCCGGCACATGCCGAACTCTGCATTTGAGACTTTGCCGAACCCTTGGTTCTTGGCAATCGGCTGATTACGCAGCAGTTCCGGCAGGCTTTCGATATGCGCGGCGATCAGCGCTTTCACCAGCTTCTTGTCCATCTTCTTGTGGACAACCGGCCCGGCGACGGTCGCCACCGTGCGGAACATATTGTCTTCGGAGACGACATTCACCGTGTCGCCATAGTGCGCGAAATCGCTGACCGGCTGGATAATCGACACCCGGCCCGGCGCACCGACGAGCTTTTTCCACGCGGGGCTTTCAAAGACGCTCTTCGGCACCGAGATGAGGTTCATCCTGCCGGCACCGGTCAGCACCGCGAAGTGCGGGGCCGGATTGGTGCCCGGACGCACCGCCGCATCGACGGAACGATCCAGGAAAATGGCGTTGGCCTGACCCCAGGCCACCTGCCGGCCGTTATAGTCGCCTTTCTCTTTCAGACCGCCGGACGCCACACTGATCAATTGGCGTGCGGTAATCAGGGCGCCGCCGCGGGGCGGGCCGTTATGGACATTCTTGCCCTTCAGCTTGGACCAGCTATCGATGCCGGAGCTGGCATATGCCGTCAGATAAAAGGACGCAATCCGATACGGATACAGCAGCCGCAGGTTGGCCGCCGCCGCCTTACCCTTTTCCTTGCCGAGGCCGGAATACGGGCCCAAGCCTTTGGACATCAACAGCGCCAGGGTGAACGGACCCGCGGAAATGTCGGCCTTGCCTTGCGCGACTTCCAGCACGGTCTTGGTCAGCACTTTGCCCGGTTGAACCTGAATGGTGGCGAGACCCTTCGCCGCCCCGACTTCCGCCAGATTCTTGGCGGAAATATCCGTCGGGTCACCGGCCTGCGCCGTCGCCATGGTGAGCGTCACGCCCTGGGCGTGCGCGGAAGCGGACAGCAACGTGCCGGCCGCGAGTGCGAGTACAAACTTTTTCATGAAGCTCCCTTTCAATTTAGTCTTGAAACAAACACTAACAAATTTATGCAATAAGCTTAGCGCACCAAATTATTGACTGACACGCAAAAACAAACAGGCCCCGGCATCTCGCCAGGGCCTGTCTTCAAATCCTCGGATAAACCCTCGCCGGAACCTGCCGGGAAGGCTATCAGGTATTACACGACGCCCCAAACCTCTTCGGCGGTTTCTTTCACCAGTTGAAATTTGGCGCGTTCGTCGTCAACGGTCACCAGATTGCCGACCGCGTTGGATGAGAAGCCGCATTGCGGGCTCAGGCAAAGCTGATCGCCGTCGCAATACTGAGACGCTTCCTCGATCCGGGCTTTCAGCTCATCCTTGCTTTCCAGTTCGGGCCGCTTGGTGGTGACCAAGCCCAGAACGATCTGCATGTCGCCCTTGGGCACGAAACGCAGGGGCTCAAACCCGCCGGAGCGGTCATCGTCATATTCCAGGAAGAAGCCGTCGACCTTGGTCATGTTGAACATGATGTCGGCCACCGGCTCATATCCGCCCTCGGCGAACCACTGGCTCCGCGCATTGCCGCGGCAGAGGTGGACGCAGACGGCCATGTCGTCGGGACGGTCCTTGATAGATTCATTGATCAGGTTGGCGTATTTCTCCGGCAGCTCGTCCGGGTTTTCGCCCAGCGCCCGGGCATTGGCGCGCATTTTCTCGTCACAGAGATAGGCCAGGTTGGTGTCGTCGAACTGCACATAGCGGCAGCCGGCGGCATAGAGGTCCGCCAGCTCTTCCCGGTAGAGCCGCGCCAGATCGGCGAAGAAATCTTCCATTTCCGGATAGGTATCCTTATCGATCGCGTCCCGGCCGCCCCGGAAGTGGGTCATGGTCGGCGACGGCACGGTGATCTTCACCATCCTGTCGGTGAGCGAGGAGGTGTATTTATAGTTTTCCACTTCGATGCCGCCGTCGGGGCGGTCCATCTTGCCGTTGATGTATGGGATATACGGCATCTGCTTGTCCTGGCCGGCCGTGTGTTCCTCGCCCAGCTTGACCGCTTCGTCGAAGTCCCAGCTCGAGGTCACATTCTTGATCTTGCTGATGAAGTCCACGTGGAAACTGGCCCGGCGGAATTCGCCGTCGGTGACCGCAATAAGGCCGGCCTCTTCCTGCAGTTTCACGACTTCCTTGATGCATTCATCCTCGTGCGCCTTCAGTTCTTCGGCGGTGATTTCACCGGCGGCGAACTTGTCGCGGGACGCCAAAAGCGCATCCGGGCGCAGCAGCGACCCGATATGATCAAAACGAAAAGGTGGTTTGTCTCGCATAGCCATAACGCTATCTCCCTGATTTAAAATTTCTGGATTTGACCTATCAGATTGGACCGGAAAGGTCTAATCCCTTAAGCCCGATCCGGTGATGACGGCGGGGATGGAAGAGGTGTTGATCGGCGCCATCAGATGAACCCCGGCGATGCCGGGCATCTCCGACATTTCCTGAAGCTGTTCGATGCAGATTTTGACGCCTTCGGCCTTGGGGTCATCCGCCCCTTCGAGCCGCTCGATGATCGCGTCCGGCATCACCACGCCCCACAGATTGTCCCGCATCCAGATGGCGGAGCGGGCGGAGGGGAGCGGGCCATTGCCGATCAGAAACGACAGATCGGCGGCATAGCCGTCTTCCACCAGGATTTCGCCGTACTTCCGGACCACATCCATGTCGTAGCAAAGCTGGGTCTGGCAGAATTTGGCCCCGGCCGCGCGCTTGCCGTTGAGCCCGGCGGGCCAACGGTCGCTTCGTTCCGCCGCCGGCATATCGGCCGCGCCGACAAAGAAATTCGGCAGCCCGTCGATGCTCTTGTGATCGGCCGGCACGCCGTCTTCTTCCTTGGCGCCGCTGGACGGGATAATCCCCGGATCGGTCATCTCGCTGGCGATTTTGATCAGATCGCCGCTGGAATAATCGAACACCGGCTTGGCGTCGGGCTGATCACCGGCAGACGGATCATCGCCGGTCAGCATCAGCATGTTTTTGATGCCCAGGGCGCCGGCGCCCAGCAAATCACTCAACAGCGCGATCCGGTTCCGGTCCCGGCAGGTAAACTGGGCCACGGGCTCAATTCTGTTGGCGACCAGAATGGCGGCGGCGGTGACGCTCGACATATGCACCCGCGCGCTGGCCCCGTCGGTGACATTGATGGCGTCCACATGGGGGCCCAGAACCTCCGCCTTCTTCATCAATGCATCGGCGGAGGCACTGACCGGCGGGGTGATCTCCGCCGTCATGGCGAATTTTCCGCTCGCCAGCCGTTGGGCCAAATTGCTCGGTGCGCTGTTCGCGCTCGTATCAGACATGTCTCTTCCTAGGTTTTTAATCTCGTTTCCGCGTGACGACGAATGACTCGTCGTTAAACCAAAGCCCGTTGCGGCGGTTCAGCACCTCACGGGTCGCCTCCAGGTAGGAGCCGTCGGAAATCACGCTTTCCAGCCGGGCGTCTTCGATCTGCGCAACATAGATGGCCGCATTCCAGGCCGCAAGCAGGGTCGAGGAACCGATGCCCGCGCCGGTCACTTCGCTCGGTAGCGTGTGCATATCGTACCGGAACAAGGAGCGCTTATCGGAATAGACGTTGAAATTCAGATCCCGATTGGTCTTGCCCAAATCCCGTTTCAGCACCCGCATGATATCATGCCGGTTGGTGATAAACGGCTCTTCGCCGGGCCAGACGTTCTGGATGATCTCCAGACCGGGGTCCTGACCATATGAATGGATACCCAAAAGCCGGCCGCCCGGACCTAAGGACTTCGCCAGCGGCGCGATCACCTTTTCCACCTTGAACTCCACCGGCATACGGGCGCGGTAGGGCTGGGACGCAATCACCAGATCGTAATCGGCCTGGGCCTGACCGGGGCGCGGAATGACTTGATCCAGCAGGAACTTGTGATCTTCCCGGTACATGACCAGCACCGACGGACGTTCATACAGCGGATTGCCGGTTTTAGCGCTGGCTTTCACGTTCCAGCCTTCGGACAAGGTCGGCTGCAGGTCCTTGATTTGCTCGTGGAACTCGTGGGACGAATCGCCCGACAGCGGCACCTCAATCCAGTTCAGGGCCGCCGCCGCTTGCATGGAGCGGGGT
>JAYQGD010000268.1:0-4595 GCA_038140415.1 Rhodospirillaceae bacterium | reverse complement strand
ATCGGAATGGAATCCATCATCGCGTCCACCAGGCCGGTCACCGTGTTGGTGGCGCCGGGACCGGAAGTCGCCAGCACAACACCCGGCTTACCGGTGGAGCGTGCATAGCCTTCGGCCGCGTGCACGCCGCCCTGTTCGTGGCCGACCAGGATGTGGCGGACTTTATTCTGCAGATAGATCTTGTCGTAAAGCGGCAGGGTCACGCCCCCCGGATATCCGAAGACGACGTCTACATCCTGATCGCTCAAGGCTTTCAGAATGATTTCTCCGCCGGTGTACCGGTTGTCGGTCATGACTTCCTCCTTGGGTCCGATGGCTTTCATTCGCCTGCCGGACTTCTCTTTGCGGCGCAAAATTCCCTCTGGGCGGGTGCGCCAACATCAATCTACAAACAAAACCCGCGCGCAAAGCCCCTTCCCAGCAAGGTTTTGCGGCGCGAGTTGGCGGAACCTATAGGGTTAGACTCAGGGCGTCAACACCTAAAAACGAATATTCGCAAAGATTTTTTTCAGTTTTCTTTCCGAATATTGCGCAAAAACCGCATCTGGCTTTCCAAATTGATTACGAAACCAGGTATTTTGGCGCTTGGCGAAGTTCCGGGTGGACTGTTGGGCGGCCGAAAGCGCCTCGTCCACATCCTGCTCCTCGTTCAAATGGGCGATAAATTCGGGCACGCCGAGCGCCTTCATGGCCGGCAACGACGGGTCCAGTGACAGCGCCATGAGCGACCGCACCTCCTCCAGCGCTCCTGCTTCCAGCATGTGTTCCAGCCGGGCATTGCATCGGGCGTAAAGGTCGTCCCGGGCCGGATCGAGAAGGATCGTATAGGTGTCGGCCGCCAGACCGGGGATCACCGGCGCCGTGTCATGCCATTGGGTCAAGCTTGTGCCCGTCGCCAGATAGACTTCGTACGCCCGGATCAGGCGCTGGCGGTCGCCAATCGGCAGCCGCGCCGCCACCTCCGGATCCACCTCGGCCACCTTGGCATGAAACGCCTCGGGGCCTAATTCGTCATGCAGGGCGGTCACCTCGTCCCGAATGCCTGCCGGCACGTCGGGGATGTCGCTGAGCCCTTCGAGCAATGCCTTTATATAGAGCCCGGTGCCGCCCACCAGGATCGGCAGTTTGCCCGCCGACCAAGCCGCCTCGATCGCCTCGACCGCCATCTCCCGCCAGCGGCCGGCCGAGCACCGCTCTGCCGCCGGCAGCACGCCATAAAGTTTATGCGGGGCTTTGGCCTCATCGTCGGCCGAAGGCCGGGCAGTGATGATCCGCAGCTCTTCATAGACCTGCATGGAATCCGCGTTGATCACCACGCCGTCAAAATGATCCGCCGCCGCCAGGGCAAGCCCGGATTTGCCGCTCGCCGTCGGCCCGGCAATCACCAACAGGGGATTGTTATTGGTCTTTGTCATCGGCGGATCATACCCTGGTCGCCCCAACTTGCCAGCAGCGGGATAAAATTTCTCGGCGACTTCCGAAAATTTCCGCTATAGTTCGAGAAACACAATAATATTCAGTATGGGTTATAGGGTCACATGACTGATCAAAGTCTTGAAAGCATTGAACTTTTCCGGGATTTGCCGGAGGACGCACGGGAAACGCTGGAGGCCATATGCCGCTGGCGGCAGTGCGGGCCCGGTGAACACGTGATCAACCGGGGCGACGAGCTGAACGACGTCAACGTGATCGTCAGCGGCCGGGCGCAAGTGGTGAACTATTCCGAAGCCGGCAAAGCGGTCGACTACGCCACCCTGGGCGACGGCGACGTGTTCGGCGAACTGGCGGCCATCGATGGCCTGCCGCGCTCCGCCTGGGTCATTACCAAGTCCCCCTGCGTCATTGCCACCCTGCCGGGCAAGGCCTTTATCGACATCATGACCGGCCATCCGGAAGCGGCGTTGGCGTTGCTCCGCCGGCTGTCCCGGATCATTCGCGCCGCCAACGACCGGATCAGCGACTTTAGTCTGTTGGACGCGGAACAGCGGGTCTGTCTGGAAATTCTCCGCATGGCGCAGCCGCTCCCGGATCAATCGGGCGGGCTGATCGTCGCCGAAGTGCCGACCCAATCGGACATCGGCAACGGCGTCGGCCTGGCGCGGGAAACCGTCGGCCGCATCATGGCCGGTCTCAAGCAGCGCAAGATCATCGAGCGCAAGGGCCGCACCCTTTACATCAAGGACGCCGGCAGCCTGCACGAATTGGCGATGATTTAGAGCCTCAATGGGTAGCCCGCCGGCTCAGCCGGGCGGTGTCTTATGCCCATGAACGGGGTTGTCCCGGTGCTTCTCATAATGTTGACGCAGGATGTCCTTGCCGTAGTCGTTGCCATTGGGTGTGCGCACCACAGTATGAATATGCGAGCGGGTCGGTGTTCCCCATGAACCGCGGAGCGCAATCGGTCCCTGATGATCGAACTCTATCCAGATGACCGGGCTGTGGACCCGGAAGTAGAACACCGCATCCGGGTCGGTCGGTCCCTTCCAGGAGAAATAGGTGGCGTTGAGATGCTTGCGCACGTCCGCCATCTTCCTGGCGGCATGACCGTCCTTCATGTTGCCAACGAACAGGCCAATCAGTTTAAGCAGTTGCTCTGAGTGCGACGGCGCCAATTTGTCCGCGCGAAGCCCCTCATATGGAACCACGATATTGTCCCTGAACAGCTCGGCGAGGTTCTCCGATCGGCCCTCTTTTCCACCAATGACGGCAATATCTCTCAAGGCCGGCGGCAAGGAGCGGACAAACGCTAGCGCCTGCGCTTCCTCGGCCTCTAAAATCCTGGCGCCCGCATACTTGCCGCTTTTTGCCTGCACCGGTTCCGACCCCATGAACGTGGGCGTCATGACGATCTGGCCGCCGACGATCACGTAGTTGATGATCAGGTGGTGGCCTTCGATCTGCCAGCCCCACGGCGCATCCCCGGCGGGATCGCCGAACACGATGAAATAATACAGGTGCTCGCCATACTCCTCGGTGTCCGACACCAACTCGCCCAGATGGTGATTGAGGCGCATGATATCGCGGGCCGTCTTAAAGCCCTTAGCGCTCAGCGACGTTCGCAGCAAATCGTAGGACACGTCCCGCTGGGCCGGGGTCATCTCCTTCAACGACACGCCCTCGCGCGATGAGCTGTGCCTGTTTGACCAGTTCCGCCATTCATCGTGATCCATCGGGAAAGAGACTTTTTTCCGCTGACCGGAATCCAGGCTCGCGATAAATTTCTGTGCCGCCTCTCGGACCGGTGTCACCGATATGTTGGTTTCGGACAAGGTGAACAGCCCCGGCACGACCTTGCCGTCTGTTGTCAGGCCCACGAACGGATCGCTGAGGGCGCTCTGGGCCATGGCTTGGGGACTGTATGCTCCTTGCAGCTCAAACAGGCCTGCGCCAATCATCGCAAGACCGGCCGCAAGGGTGATAATATATCTCTGTTTCATCGATTAAATCCGGGATGATTTCTAGAGCCCGTGGCGGGTCAGGCCGTGGCAAAGGCACTGACTAATTTGTTTAACGGCGACGTGGGTGAAACCGGTCGAACAATGTAGCTGCCCCACGCAAAGTTCGCACCCCCACACTAAGGACGCCGGCGTTACATGTCCCACCCCGCCTCTTCCAAGAGCCAATTCCGGAAATCCCGGATCTCCTGGCGCGCCAGGTTGCCTTCCGGCATCACCACGTGCCAGGCAAGATCGGTCGGCAGTTCGATGTCGAAGGGAATAACCAGCGTCCCCAGGGCCAGATCGCTGAGGGCGATGGTCTTCGGCGCCAACACCACCCCTTGGCCGGCAATGGCCGAGTTCAACGCCGCCGTGCCGTCGCTCAGGAAAATACCCCGGTCTGGATCAACTGTTTCGACATTGGCGATCTTCAGCCAATCCGCCCATCGGGTATTGATCCGCCCGGCCGCCGGGGTGAAGTGAATGAGTTGGAAGTTCCTCAGGTCTTCCGGCCGGCGAAGCGGCGGAGTCTGCGTCAAGAGCGCCGGACTGCACAAGGGGATAACTGTTTCCCGCTGCAGCAAGTCAGTGTGCAGTCCCACTTCTTCGCCGGAACTCAGCCGGATCGCCATATCGATATCTCGCCCCTCGAACGAGACCAGTTCGGCCGACGCCGAGATGCGCACATCAATCTTTGGATACGCCTTTGTCCAGCGCTCCAACCGGGGCACCAACCACCGGGCGGCAAACGCGCCGACGGTGTTACACGAGATATAGGCGGGCTGGCCCAGCATCCGGACTTGTCTGACCGCTCTCTCCATTTCGCCGAACCCGGCCTCTATACCGGGGAGAAGCTGATGACCTCCTTCCGTTAGGGTGATCCGCCGGCCCAGGCGGTGGAAGAGGTCCAGTCCGAGAATAGCCTCAAGATTCTTGATCTGCTGACTGACCGCAGCCGGGGTGACGTGCAGCTCCTCCGCCGCTAGGGCAAAACTGAGATGACGCCCAACCGCCCCGAAGGCCCGAAGCGCATTGAGCGGCGGCAATGACGGATCATCGACCATAATTTAGATTTTCTAATCTTTATCGTTAGATATATCAATTAGACTAAAGATTTTATTTAGAATAACTTTATTTATGGCCGGGTGATCCCCGGTC
>JAYQGD010000267.1:0-4607 GCA_038140415.1 Rhodospirillaceae bacterium | reverse complement strand
CCACCAGCTTGTGCACGGTGAGCCGGCCGGTCTCTGGATCGACCTCCACCTCCGCCGCGCCCCAGCCGATTTCCCAGAAAACGCACGGGCTTTCCAAGGGCGCTTCGTGATCGTTGGGCGATTTGAAATAGCCGTCGGCGGAGAACTCGAACCCGGTGCCGCCGTAGTATCCCATGACCATCAGGTTGAGCGGATGTTTCTTGTCGCCGTTGACGATCATCCCGTCGGCGAGGTCGAGCTTGTCCGCCGCGACGCCCAATTGTGAGGCGGCAAATTCCAGTATCTCGTCCCGCACCTTACGCGCGGCGCGCTCCACCGCCTGGCCCATCACCGTGATGGCGGAACTGGCGTTGGTGCCCTGATCGAATGGCGTGTGGTCGGTGTTGATGGGCGCGAAGCTGACCCGCGCTGGATCGATTCTCAGGATTTCCGCCACCACGCGCGACATGGCGGTCTTGGCTCCCTGACCGATCTCCGCCGTGCCGCATTGCAGCAGCGCATCGCCACCGGTGGCGACCTTGACCCGGGCGAGGGCCGGCTTGTTTACCCCACCGCCGTCCTTGAACCCGATGGCGAGGCCGACGCCCCGGTTGGCCGGCCGGTTCTTGCCGCCGTAGCCGATTTCCTTGGCGACCAGATCAAGGCCATAGGCCAGATCGCTGTCCATGCCGCTTTCGCCGGGCACAAACGGATCGCCGAGCTTCAAGAGGTTCCTCTTGCGGATGTCGATCGGGTCAATATTGAGCCGCCGGGCGATCATGTCGATCTGCGATTCGCTCGCCCAGGTGGTCTGGGTCCCGCCGAAGCCCCGGAACGGGCCCGCCGGGGAGGTGTTGGTCATCATGCAATAGCAGTCGGTGTTGATATAGTCCCAGCGGTAGGGACCGGGGATACGATAGCCGGCCTTCTCCGCCACAAGGGGGCTGGCGTCGGAGTACGCGCCCGAGTCCAGATAGATGGTGCTTTCCCGCGCCACGAACCGGCCGTCGTTCATTACCCCGGTTTTGACCACGAGCCGCGCCGCGTGCTGGGTGTTGGTGAGGAAGTTTTCCTCCACCGTCAGGCTGAGCCGCACCGGCCGCCCGGCGATCTTGGACAAGAGGATCGCCACCGGCTCGGTCTTGCAGTTGTTCTTGGCCCCGAAGCCGCCACCGATATAAGGCGTGTGCACGGTGATGCGGTTTTCCGGCATGCCGAACACCCGGCCCAGCTCTTTGCGCAGCGGGAAGGGATTCTGCCCGCTGGTCCAAATCTCGATCTGATCGCCGCTGGTTTCAGCGACAGTGACAAAGGGTTCCAGATGCAGATGATGCATGCGGGAGAATTCGAACGTGTCCTCGAACACGTGATCGCAGCCGTCGAACGCGTCGGCACTGCCCGTGGTGTAGCTGAACAGATAACACGCATTGTGGATCGGCCTGAGCGCGCCACTGGCCCCGGTGCCGTATTTGGGCACCACGCCCATGGGCGCCTCTTCAAACAATTCGGGCAGGCTTTGGTCCAGCGCTGCATCCAAGTCCGGAACGCCCGGGAGTTCCTCGAGCTCTACGTCTATCAGCGCCAGCGCGGCCTCGGCCTGGGCTTCGGTTTCGGCGGCGACGGCGGCCAGCGTATCACCTTCATAGCGCACCCGGTCCATCGCCACGATGGGCTGGTCTTTGATGAAGTAGCCGTAGACCGAGGAGTTCACCTGGTCGAGCTCGTCCCTCGTCAGCACCGCATGCACGCCCGGCGCGGTGCGGGCCTTCGACGCGTCAATCTTGATCAGCTTGGCGTGGGCGACATTGCTGCGAAGGATCTTTGCATGCAGCATGCCGGGCCGGTCGATATCGGTGGAATAGAACGCCCGGCCGGTGACTTTCTCCGCCGCGTCGACGCGCGGCCCGCCGGCGCCGATGGTGCGGTAGATGTTCCGCTCCGTCGTCATGACTGATCCTCCGCCGCCAGCTCGACCGCCTCGATGATCATCTCATAGCCTGTGCAGCGGCAGATATTCGCCGACATCCAGGTGCGAATTTCGTCGCGGGTGGGGCTAGGGTTCTTTTCCAACAGCGCTGTCGCCAGCAGGATCATCCCCGGCGTGCAATAGCCGCACTGAAACGCGCTGAGTTCGAAGAAGGCCCTTTGGACAGCGGAGAGTTGCCCGTTCTCGCCCAGCCCTTCCACGGTGGTCAGCACTTTGCCGTCCATCTGATAGGCAAACTGGGCGCAGGCGGCGACGGGCTCGCCGTCCGCTAGGACCGTGCAACTGCCGCAAACACCCGACGCACAGGAGACATTCCCGCCCTTGAGGCCCAACTGATCGCGCAGAAGATCGGCCAGCACTTGATGGGCAGGGACGGAGAGGGTTTTCGTCTCCCCGTTCAGCGTCATGGTGATATCGATTGCCTCACCGGCGGGGAGGATGGTGGGCGCGCTCATGTCTCTCCTCCGATCCGGGTGATCAGCCGCGCCAGGACCGCCGCGCCGGCGGTGCGAATATAGTCGCCGTCGTTCAAATCGCCGGGCAGTTGATCCATGCAGGCAGCGGCGAGGTCTGGCGCATTCGCCGCGGCATCCCTCAAACTATCGACGTCGAAAGATAAAAACTGAGGCGCGTTCCATTCGGAGCCAATGGCCACGCGGGCCGAGAGAGCGCCGTCCGCCGCCTCGGACACGCCGAGGGCCATGGTCATGATCGGACGCAGGCTCCTGTCGTAGACAAAGCGGGGATTGCCCGCCAACGGCACATCAATCCGGCTCAGGACCATGTTGGCCGGTGTCTCCGCCGCCCAATAGTCTCCGGCGGCGATCTCGGCGCTGCCGTCGGGGCCGGTGAAACACAATTGCGCATCCAGGGCGGACGCAAACAATGGTCCTTCATAGCGGTTGTTGCGCGACATCAGATTGCCGCCGAGTGTGGCCATGCCGCGCACCCGGACATTGCCCAGCAATTCCCAGGCCTCGGCCAGTTGGGGGAGACGGGCCTGAATATCGGGATGGATCAGCCCGACCGCATGCCGTGCGCCGGCGCCGATGTGGAGGGTCTCGTTCTCAAGGGAAATCGCCTGGAGCTCGGCTACGCCGTTAAGGTCGACGACCATCTCGGGCCTGAGCCCGTTTCGAAACTGCAGGAATAAATCGGTGCCGCCAGCTAGAAATACTGGTGGTTGCCCGTTGGCCTCTATCGCCGCGCAGACCTCATCCAAATTAGCGGGGCGCGCCAAAGCGAAAGGCGGCAACCCAAATTGGGTCGCGGGAATTTGTATCTGTCCGGTGATCTGCATTTCCCCGCCACTATACGCAGGCGGGGAACCGACCGCCAGACAGGCGAAGGATGTGATCCTAGCTATTCGTGTGGCGGGTGACGCTGAACAAAACGCTGGCGAAAATTACGGCGGCGCCGATGACGAGTGAGAGATAGGCGATATTTCCGGCAGTCATGGTTGGTCTCCTTTTTGTTCGATAAGGAGATCATGCCAAGGGCCGCGCTTCTGCGCCTTGATCCGGATCAAGTCATGCAGCGTTTTGGGAAATTATTTTTGGGCCGTCTTCGCCAGATAGTTGATGGCGGCGATCCGGCTCCGGACATTTTCGATATAGGCCAGCAGGCTGGGACCATCCAAAACCAAAGAGCCCGCCAAAGCCTGGGAGTTCCGGGCGTAGATATCTTCCAGCCGCTTCAACCGCGCATTCCAATAGCGGGTGTAGTTCTCCCAGTTGCCGCCATGTTTGGTGGCGACATAGTCACGAATTTCCGAGTGGGTTTTGACCCGCCACCAGTCCACATCGGGAATGGGCGGGCATTCACCGGCCGGAGGGGCCGGGGAGGCCGGGGAGGTCGGCGTTTCCGACATTTGAGAGGGTTGTTGAGCCGGCGCGGGTTGTGGCGGTTGCACAGCCGCCTGCTGATTTGGGGCAGGCGCGGGCGGGCGCGGCAGGGTAGAGGTTTCGCCGATGCGGATTTCCACCTCATCGACATCCAGGCTGGTTCCGGCGAACCAGCCGCCGATGCCGGCGCCAAGCGTAATCATCAGCACCAGCAGACCCAGCGCCAACGGCGTAAAGCGGATGCGGCGCACCGAGACCGGCACCGATGGGGCGTTGATCTCCCCATGAGTGTTGGGCAGCTCTTCGTCGGGATGGGTCATCTGCACCAGGTTGCGCACCCGGAGGAATAGCTCCTGTGGATCGAACGGCTTGGTGATGTAATCCACATTGCCCAGATTGAGCGCGGCCAACTTGTCGTCGGTGGAGGCCCGGCCGGACGCCACCAGGATCGGAATATCGCCCGCGTTGCGGATATGCTCCGCGAACTCCAGCCCGTCGCCGTCCGGCAGGTTCAAATCCAAAAGGATCAGGTCGAACTGATCGGCCGATAGGGCCTCGAACATTTCCAGGCCGCTGCCGGCCGTGGTCACGCGAAAGCCGTTACTTTCCAACTGCAACTGCTCATAGGACTGGATGAGTTCGTCATCCTCGACAATTAGGACATGTGGTTGATCTGTCATGCTACAGAATGTGTGGCTTTACCGGTCGTTTTCAACGTCTAGCTTAACTTAATTCGCACCAGACCGGGGTGTGATCGGACGGCCGTTCCCAGCCCCGGGGCGTCTTATCGATGCCCA
>JAYQGD010000266.1:1273-4619 GCA_038140415.1 Rhodospirillaceae bacterium | reverse complement strand
ACTACCAACAGCGGACACACAAACCCCACCAACAACCGACTTCTTCAACAGCCTCGGCTATCAGGAGACCTTTAGCCGGCATTCCATAAACTTCAGCTGATAGCCAAGAGCAGACATTGGCCCATTAATAGAGGCAAGCCGAAGATTGATTTGCTTGCGCCTAAATTGATGGACGCTCCACAAGAGTTGCCTTCATTTCAGTTCGTTGAAGCGAGCCAGGCGGCACCAGTTCCACTGTTGCTGAGAAAATAAGTTTTGCCCGGAGTTCTTGTTCGATCCGTTTCGTCAAATCTTTGGAGTCCGTGGTTCCCGAATTCAGTTCAACTTTGACCGGGAGCGGCGGCTTAATCTTCGGGCCAGGTTCGTCGAGGGACACTAGAATTTGGCCGGATACTTCGGGCATGAATGTCATTACGACGTCCCGGATGGCGGATGGCCAGACATTAACACCCCGAACGATCAACATATCGTCCGAGCGACCGATGCATTTAAGACGCGGGCCTGTGCGTCCGCACGAATAGGGGGATGTTTTTAGGGTAACAATGTCACGCGTCCGGAAGCGGAGCATGGGATTGCATTGGCGATCCAGGTGCGTGAGCACCATCTCTCCCTGAACTTCCGGACCATCCATTGGAAGAACCATACCTGTCTCGGGATCAATGAGTTCCAAAATCATGTAGTCGGGCGCCAAGTAGTGGCAGCCGTCTTGGGCATCACATTCAGCGCTGTGCATGGTGATCACATCCGCATTACCGATGGCCTCTGTACATTTAGCGTTCCATAGCCGTTCGATTTGGGCTCGCACCTCGGGCTCTCCGCCGCCGGGTTCGGCACCGACAAACGCTCTTTCGATGCTTAACTCACTCACGTCGATACCCATGTCCCGCTCTGCAATTTCGGCTAAGTAGATTGCATAAGACGGGGTGGTTGCGAGAACTGTCGCCTGCGTCTTCTGTATGGAAGAAATAAGCCTGTCTGACGCGCCCGTACCGATGGGCAGAAGGGTGGCGCCGATATGTTCCACAGCATTAGACGTCGGTATCCCGCCGACAAAAAAGCCGATGCTCATTCCCATGGCGAAGATATCTCGGGGTCTTAGGCCTTGAGACCAGAAACTGCGGCAAATGCACTCTGTCCAACGCTGTTTGTCGTGCTCAGTGATGCCGACAAAGGATGGCGTACCGGTCGTACCGGATGACGCGTGGATTCTCACGACGTCTTCCATGGCCGCGCCTGCATGGTTTCCCAGGGGCGGATGCTGCACCTGGCTCTCCCGCAGCTCGTGCTTCTCCGTAAACGGCAATTTGGCGAGAGCGTCATAGGACATTATGTCCAGTGGTGACGCACCGACCTGCTTTAATTTTTCAGCGTAGAACGGAGATTTATCATTCAGGAATCGCAGTTGGGTTGGCAGTTGTTGTAGCTGAAGATGGGCGATTTCATCAGCGGTTGCTGTCTCGATTGACGGGTTGAAATACGGTGTGTCGGCTCCGGTCATTATTGCAGTTCCTTATCCGGCCCAATAAATTTAGCGATCCGAGCTACTAGACCATTTGCAGCCTCCGGAAAATCATCAATTCCAACGAAATTTGGCCTTCAAACCACTCGCGCCTTCTATTGCACCCGATGGGTCTTGCAGTTAGGCTCTTTTGAGGAAATGAGGAAGCTATGTCCCTATCGTTGGCATCTGGTGAGACCGCAGAAGTCTTCGGCATTATGGAAGACCTAACCCATGGCTATGACAATGCCGAGGTAAGGGAAAAAGCAGGTCACAGACTTCTTCGTCTCCTCAGGGCGGACCACTTTGCCTCGTTCGTCTGGAATGAGGAAATCGGTGAGTTCAGGGACGGCATCACCATCAACATGACGGATGACAATATTTCCCGGTACGAAGAATACTTTCAGTATCGGGACCCGATCACCCCCACCCTCCAAAAACGAAAACGCGCCACGCCGGTGAGTGCCATCATGGAGCATAGGAAACTGGTGAAGACGGAGTTCTTTACGGATTTTCTTGCCCGAGACGGGCTGTGCTATGGGATCAATTTCTACGCCTATAGCTACGGCCGGAATATCGGAGACGTTCGAATTTGGAGGGGCCGTCATAGCGGAGATTTTGAACAGCGGGACGCCGAACTGCTGGATGCTATTGGTCCGGCGTTCACGAATGCCATGCGCCGGTGTTCCAACCCAACCATCGAAAATGAAAGCGCGCAGATTTTTGACCTTGTAAATAGGTTCGGGTTGTCAAACCGTGAAGCGGAGATCGCGCGCGAATTGTTACAAGGCGCTTCCGATGCCGGCATTTCGGACAGGCTCTGCATTTCCATGCCCACTGTCCGGAGCCATGTTCAATCGATCTTTCAAAAATGTGGCATCAATCGGAGAAGTCAGCTCTCCGCTCTTGGTCTTCCCAGAAATCATCAGAAATGATGATGTAAATTTCTGCAAGCAATCCTATACTAGAATTTAAATACAATTGACCTAAGGCCCGTTTGGCAAAATGTCTCAACAAACGGGTGGGGGCATTGTGCACGCTAGGGAAGCGGCAGGTTTTAGTGAGCGCTTCCGATTGCTATAGCCCGTAGGGAGTGGAACTTTGGCTGGCCATGATGATGATCCTGTAAGGTTTTGGAGTGCTCGGAAAGTCTCTGAGGCGCTTTCCTCTCGGAAGATTTCCTGCGTTGAGTATGTCGGCGAACTATTAAATGCGTGCCGGGACAATGCCGATTTAAATGCGTTTATCACACTGGACGAAGAGAAGGCCACGGCCACCGCAGCGGCTCTTGATGACACATCTGGCTCCGGGACCCTTCACGGCCTTCCTATTGCGGTTAAAGACGCAATCGAGGCTGCGGGATTTCCCGCGACTGCAGGAACCGAAGCCTTAAGAGACTATCGCCCCGAAAAAAATGCGGATGTCGTGGAGCCGCTGACAGCAGCTGGCGCGTTTGTGCTCGGTAAACTGAACATGCACGAGCTGTCCTACGGTATCAGTTCCAACAATGGCGCTTTTGGTCCTGTCCGCAACCCCTATGACCTGGATCGAATTCCGGGAGGCAGCAGTGGAGGCGCAGGAGCAGCAGTGGCCGCAGGCCTTGTCCCGGCCGCGCTTGGAACGGACACGGGTGGTTCAGTACGCATTCCAGCCGCGCTTTGTGGCGTTGTTGGGTTTCGCCCTACCATCGGGCGTTATTCACAAAAAGGGATCGTGCCGGTTTCGCACACTCGAGACACAGCAGGGCCGTTGTGCCGGTCGGTTTCCGATGCGGCAATGATAGACGCTGTGATCTGCAATGAACCCGATCAATTGGATCACATTGATCCAAACGAAATTCTGCTTGGT
>JAYQGD010000266.1:0-1263 GCA_038140415.1 Rhodospirillaceae bacterium | reverse complement strand
CGAGGTTTTTGAGGCGAGAATTGACGACCTACAGGGCGCCGGATGCCAGATGATTGAGGTCGATATCTCAGGCATCGAACCGCCCACCGAGGCCTGCGGCTTTCCCATCGCAATGTATGAAACCAAAGGGGACTTGGAAGTGTATTTGGCGTTGGCTGGCCAAAAAGCTCCCACACTTGAACAACTGGTGGAGGGTGTGAAAAGCCCTGACGTCAAAGGCATCTTGGCGGGATTGCTGGCTCCCGAGTTTGAAGACATGGCTAGCGTTTACACAGATGCCATCGAAAACCGGCGTCCCAAGTTACAAGGCATATTTGCCTCCTGTTTTAGTGAAACCCGGATCGATGCTTTGATATTTCCCACCACCCCGCTTCCCGCATGCAAGATCGGGGATGATGAAACGACGGAGCTGAATGGGAAACAAGTGCCGACTTTCCCTGCGTTCATTCACAATACCGACCCCAACAGCACCGCAGGAATACCCGGCATCTCGATACCCGGCGGGCTCACCACTGGTGGTTTGCCTGTGGGTGTCGAGATTGATGGCCCTTCCGGCAGCGACCGCCGCTTGTTGGCAATCGCCCGGATGGTTGAAGACGTTTTTCCGCCAACACCCCACCCGCTTACCTGAAACACGTCACAAACGACACCTAGTCAGACAGCTACTTCAAGGAGGTACAAATGACCGACAAACTCAGAAATATTTCTAGACGTAGCCTGCTGGCCGGACTGGCCGGTGGCGCATCCCTTATGGCCCTTCCGGGAGGCATCAGAACCGCTAGCGCGTCCAACCACATCAAGATGGGAACCTTCTTCTCCCTCTCCGGCCCCGCGTCCCTGTTCGGCCCGACACAGACCGCTTGCAACGCCCTGGCGGTAGATGAAATCAATGCGGCCGGCGGGATTCTTGGACGGCCCGTGCAGATTGTTGCCGGGGATGGCGGCGCACCGCCTGCTGAGGCCGCAAAGACAGCCGTCCGGATGATGCTTCGCGACAAGGTGGACGTGATTGTCGGCTCTCATGATAGTGCCGTCCGCCAAGCCATTGTGGGCGCGCTGAAGGGCCGAATCCCTTATATCTATACACCGCTTTATGAAGGCGGTGAGTGCGCCCCCAACACCTACGTACCCGCGGACACGCCACAGCAGCAGATCAAACCGTCCATCAACGCCATGCATGATATGTTCGGTACGAGGACACGTTAGCTGATCGGAGCGGGGGCGGGCGGGCCTGAGCGGCGCGACGCCCGGGGGAGGCAGGGC
>JAYQGD010000265.1:0-4655 GCA_038140415.1 Rhodospirillaceae bacterium | reverse complement strand
CGCCCCGCTCCACCGAACCGGCCACGAATTGTTCCCGCTGGGCGTCCATCTCTTCCTTGATCTTTTTACCCATGGCGCGGCGCAACAGATCGGCGCCGCCGAGGGAATAGCCGGCCAGTTCCTGGGCGATCTGCATGACCTGTTCCTGGTAGATCATGATGCCGTAGGTTTCCGTCAGGATCGGCTCCAGGTTGGGATAGAGATAATCCGGCTCTTCTTCGCCATGCTTACGGCGGATGTAGCTCGGGATATTGTCCATCGGACCCGGACGATAAAGCGCCACGATAGCGATGATGTCCTCGAAGGAGTCCGGCTTCATATTGCGGAGGATGTCCCGCATGCCCGAACTTTCCAACTGGAACACCCCAGTCGTATCGCCCTTCCCCAGCATCGCGAAGGTCGCCGGGTCGTCGAAGGACAGATTATCGATATCGATTTCGATGCCCCGGTTGTTCAGATGCTCCACCGCCTTGGCGAGAACCGTGAGCGTCTTCAGCCCGAGGAAGTCAAATTTCACCAGACCGGCGGCTTCAGCCCACTTCATGGCGAACTGGGTCACCGGCATGTCTGAACGTGGATCGCGATAAAGCGGGATCAACTCGGTCAGGGGCCGGTCGCCGATCACCACGCCGGCCGCATGTGTGGAGGCATGACGATAGAGACCTTCCAGCTTCATGGCGATCTCGGTCAGGCGCGCGACCAGCGGGTCTTCCTTGATCTCCTGCTGAAGCGCCGGCTCCCCATCAATGGCTTCTTTCAGGGTGACCGGTGCCGCCGGATTGTTGGGCACCAGCTTGCAGATACGATCCACTTGGGGATAGGGCATCTGCAACACGCGCCCAACGTCCCGCAGCGCCGCGCGGGGCTGCAGGGTTCCGAAGGTAATGATCTGCGCAACCCGGTCATCGCCGTATTTCCCCTGCACATAGCGGATCACTTCGTCCCGCCGGTCCTGGCAGAAATCGATATCGAAGTCCGGCATGGACACCCGTTCCGGATTGAGGAACCGTTCGAACAGCAACCCGAACCGCAATGGATCCAAATCCGTAATGGTCAGTGCCCAGGCAACGACCGAACCCGCACCGGAACCACGGCCCGGCCCGACCGGTATCTCCCGCTCCTTCGACCATTGGATAAAATCGGCAACGATTAGAAAGTAGCCGGGGAAACCCATTTGTTCGATGACGCCCAGCTCATACTCAAGCCGCTCTCTATAGGGTTTGGCGACTGCCTCCGGATCATCAGCTCCTTCCGTGATCAGCTCCAGCCGCTTTTCCAGTCCTTCGGCGGCCAGCGCCGCCAGAACTTCGGCGTCGGTTCCGCCGCCATCGCTCTTCGGCGCGGCGGGCAGCAGCGGGTCCCGGCCCTCCGACATGACGGCGCAGCGCTGGGCGATCACCAGCGTGTTGTCGATGGCTTCCGGCAGATCAGCGAACAGAGCCCGCATTTCCTGAGCGGACTTGAACCTGTGTTCCGGGGTCAACCGCCGCCGGCCGCTTTGACTGACATAGGCGCCTTCGGCAATACAGATAAGCGCGTCATGAGCCTCGTACATTTCCGCGCCGACAAAAAAGCATTCGTTGGTAGCGACCAGGGGCAGATCGTGTTTGTAGGCCAAATCCAGGAATTGCGGCTCGGTCTGCTTTTCCACCTTAAGCCCGTGGCGCATGATCTCGATATAGAGCCGATCCGGGAATATCTCTTTCAACTGGGTGAGAACGGTCTCGGCCGCCTCCGTCTGACCTTCGGCGAGAAGCCGCCCGACCCCCCCCAAGGGGCCGGCGGTCAGGGCAATCAAGCCGTCTGAGCGTTCAGCGATTGTCTCCAGGGAAACTTGGTTCACCTCACCGTCGGGCGATAGGTGAAACCGGCTGACGATCTCAAGTAGGTTCTCATAACCGGTCTCGTTTTGCGCCAACAAGACCAATTGATCTGGTTGCTGCAAGTGGCCATTGCCGTTGCCGTTGTTAAGCCGATGACCGTTGCCGTCCCCCGCCTGATAGGGCGTGACGCCGATTTGGCAGCCGACAATGGGCTGAATGCCGGCGCCGGCACAGGCTTTGGAGAATTCCAGCGCGCCGAACAGGTTGCCCGTATCGGTCATCGTCACGGCGGGCATGTGCATGCCCTGGCACTGAGCGACCAGGTCTTTGACCTTGATCGCGCCTTCCAGCAGCGAATAGGCGGTATGGTTGCGAAGATGGATAAAATCAGCGTGGGACATGGAGAATTGATTCCAGATTCTCCGCCAGGCGTCACCTGTTAATCAGAGAATTTTATCCACAATCTCCAGTATCGTCATGCGCGGACCGGTTACCTATCCACCAACACCCCGTCCTCAAGGCTGACGATCCGGTCCATACGGCCGGCGAGGTCCGAGTTGTGGGTGGCGATCAGCGCCGCCACGCCGTTGTTGCGCACCAGGTCCAAGAGCAGCGCAAACACATGATCCGCCGTGCCGGGATCCAGATTGCCCGTCGGCTCGTCCGCCAGGAGAAGCTTCGGATCATTCGCCAGAGCTCTGGCGATCGCGACCCGTTGTTGTTCGCCCCCGGAAAGCCGCGCCGGGCGGTGCCCGGCCCGTTCCGTCAACCCCATGGCCGCCAGCAGTTCATCGGCCCGCGTGCCGGCGGTGCTTTTACCGCCGCGCGCAATCATCTGCGGCATAATGATATTTTCCCGGGCGGTGAACTCAGGGAGTAGATGATGATGTTGATAGACAAACCCCAGTGTTTCCCGGCGGACCCGCGTCCGCTTATCGTCTGACAGCGACGTTGCATCCTCACCCAACACCAAGACCTGACCGTCTTCTGCCTTTTCTAATAGCCCGGCGATCTGCAGCAGCGTGGATTTTCCCGCGCCGGACGGCCCGACCAGGGCGACGATTTCGCCGGCGGCGATGGACAGGTTAATTCCCTTAAGAACCTCCAGACTAACCTCGCCTTGGTGGAAGGTCTGCTTCACGTCGCGGAGTTCAAGAACAGCGTCGCTCATGGCCTACTCGTAGCGCAGCGCTTCGACAGGGTCGAGCCGCGCCGCCCGCCAGGACGGATACAAGGTCGCCAGGAACGACAGGCCGAGCCCCATGAGCACGACCGTTGTCACCTCGGTGGGATCAACTTCCGCCGGAAGCTGCGACAGGAAGTAAATCTCGGCGGCGAACAGCTCCGTGCCGGTGAGGCTTTGGATCCATTGCCGGATGGTTTCGATATTGGCAGCGAAAGACAGGCCTAAGACAAATCCGCCGAGCGTGCCGATTACGCCGACGCTGGCGCCGGAAATAAAGAACACCCGCATGATCATGCCTCGGGTAGCGCCCATGGTCCTTAAGATCGCAATATCCCGGCCCTTATCCTTCACCAGCATGATCAGGCTGGAAATGATATTGAACGCCGCAACCACAATGATCAGGGTGAGGATCAGGAACATGACGTTCCGTTCCACCTGGATCGCATTAAAGAAACTGGAATTGGTTTGCTGCCAGTCAAACACCCGGATCGGCCGCTTGATGGTCCTGGAGACATCCGCCGCGCGGACTTTGGCGTCGTCGGCCTTGGTGATCAGCACATCCAAATAGTTCACCCCGCCGGGGATTTGGAAGTACTTTTGCGCAGCCCCCAAGGGCATAAAGACGAAGCTGGAATCATATTCATGCATGCCGACGTTGAACAAGGCCGCCACCTTATAGCCACGCATGCGCGGCACTGTGCCGAAGACGGTTACATTGCCCTTCGGCGAGATGAGGGTGATTTGATCCCCGACCCGGATATTCATGCTGCGCGCCAGGCGGTTGCCGATCAGCACGCTGTTCTCGCCCTTAAAATTCGCCAGGTTCCCGGTGAGGATATTGTCGGCAATGATGGCTCTGTCCCTCAGGTCCTGCGGCTTCAGCCCCCGCACCAGGACGCCTTTGGCCTGGCCGTTGGCGGTCGCCATAACCTGGCCTTCGATCATCGGGGTGACCTTGACCACGCCGTTCACGGTCGCGACCTCTTTGGCCAGGGCGTCATAGCCGGTCAGGTCGCGAGTTTCGCCATAGATGCTGAGATGGCCGTTGATGCCGAGGATGCGGGTGAGCAACTCCTGACGAAAGCCGTTCATCACCGACATCACAATAATCAGCGTGGCGACGCCCAGCGCGATGCCGAGGAGCGAAAACCAGGCAATGACGGAAATAAAGCCTTCCTGACGGCGCGCCCGCAAATAGCGCATGGCGACCATCCATTCGAAGGCGGAAAACATGCCGCCCCTACCCGGTCAGCTTGTTGAGGGCAGCGTCCACGGACAATTCTTCCTTCTCGCCCGTCGCCCGGTATTTGAGCTCGACGACACCGTTTTCCAATCCGCGCGGACCGACCACCAACTGCCAGGGCAGCCCGATCAGGTCCATGTTGGCGAACTTTACGCCGGCGCGCTCATCCCGCTCGTCATAGAGGACATCCTTACCGGCGTTTTGGAGTTTGGCGTAGAGGTCCTCGCAGGCTTTGTCGCAGGCCTCATCGCCGGACCGCAGATTGATCAGGCCCACATCGAATGGCGCGACCGGTTCCGGCCAGATAATGCCGTCGTCGTCATGAGACGCCTCGATAATGCCTCCCACCAGCCGGGACACACCGATGCCGTAAGACCCCATTTCCACGGGCACATCATTGCCG
>JAYQGD010000264.1:0-4664 GCA_038140415.1 Rhodospirillaceae bacterium | reverse complement strand
CTGTCCACCACCCGCTTGATTAGGAAGTTGCCGAAGTTGATGCCGCTTAGGCCCTGCTGCGCATTGGAAATGGAATAAAAGATGGCGCTGTCGGCGAGCGTCACATCGACAATCGGCGCGCCCTCATCCAGCAGCTCCTGAATATTGGTGGAGATGCCTTCGGTCAGCGCCACCCAGACAAAGATCAGCGGTTCTTCCGGCATACGGGGATGGAAAAACGCAAAACAGCGCCGGTCGGACGCCAGCCGGTTTTTCAAATCGTCCCAGCTCTTGATCTCGTGCACCGCCTCATAGGCAAACAGCTTTTCCAGCAACGCCGCCGGCGCATCCCAGGTGATCTGCTTAAGCTCCAGAAATCCGACATCGAACCAGGAAGACAATAGCGCCCTGAGATCATTCTCGACCGGCTGCAGAACCGGATCGTCCTTGGCCCATTGGGTCAGCTCCGCGCGGAGATCGACCAGAAACTTCACCCCTTCCGGCAGCGCATTGAATTGGGTCAGCAAGCGAACCCGCGGCGCTTCCAGGGATTTCTTCAACGACTGCTCGGCCTTTTGCCGGGCCACGGGATCAGCCGCCGACTGCAACTCTTTGACCGCCGCGTCCACCGCCTCATGATCGGTATCAAACTCGGTCGCCATGACCTGAAGGAAACGCTTGCGCCCCTCTTCGTTCAGTCCCAAGTAGGCATGACCCAGGGCCGCCGCCCGGCTACGGGCCGAGACCTCGCCGCCCCGGCCGTCCAGGCAGGCTTGCATGTGTTTGAGCAAACGGTCCCTGTCACCGTCATCCAATTCAGGCGACAGGGTGATTTCGGTGAATTCGTCCTCGTCGGATCCAATTCTGCTCCAGACACTCCGGAGATTACGGATGGCGCGATCCCAGAACCCGCTGCTTTTTTGTTCGTTCATAAAGGAGATTTAGTCAGAATATCAGTCAATTACCACTGATTTAACATAAATATTTCGTGTAGCTGACCGGGCAATTCCTCGGCGATCAGCCCCCGGCCCGCCCGTTTTCCCGCCTCACCGTGGAACCAGGCCCCGGCGGCGGCGGCCTCAAACGCCGGCACGCCTTGCGCCATAAACCCGGCGATAATCCCGGCCAGGACGTCCCCGGCGCCGGCGGTCGCTAAATCGGCAGGCGCATTGGCGTTGATCACGGCCCGGCCATCCGGCGCGGCGATGACCGTGTCGAAACCTTTCAACAGAACGACCGCGCCGCTCTTCGCCGCCGCATTTAGACAGTTAGACAGTTTATCTTGTTGATTTTCATAGAGTCTTGTGAACTCGCCGGCATGCGGCGTCATGACGCACGGACCTTTGATCCAGCGGGTTAGACTCTCCAAATCATCCTCAAAAGCGGTCAGCGCATCCGCATCCAAAACCGTGGGCAAACCGCTTTTCAACGCCTCGACCACATGCCGGCGGGTGGCTTGCGTCGCGCCGGCGCCGGGACCGACCAGGACCGCGCTGCGTTTCTTCTCGGCAAGAAGCGGATTGACATCGCCGTCCTCCGGCAGCGCCGTCACCAGATTGCCGGGCTTTCCTGCCTGATAGATCGGGACCGCAGCGATGGGCGCGGCGATGGTCAGCATCCCTAAACCGGTCCGCCGTGCGCCGGCAGCCGATAGACGCGCGGCGCCGGTCATCTCCCCGCCGCCGATGACCAGCAAGTGCCCCCGTGTGTACTTGTGGGACTCGGGTCCGGGCGTCGGGATCATATTGCGCCAGAGTGTCGGGCCGTTCTCACGATTGACCGGATTGAGCTCATCCAGAACAGACGCCGGGATGCCAATGTCAGTCACCTCCGTCTCACCGCAAAGTCCTCTTCCAGGCATCAACAGATGGCCCGGCTTTTTGCGGAAGAACGTCACCGTCAGGGCCGCTTGCGGCGCGATCCCCCTCACCTCACCTGTGTTGCCGTCGATGCCGCTCGGCGTATCCACAGCGACAACCAGCGCACCGCTGTCCTTGATCGCGCCGATCACCTCGGTGGCCGCACCGTCGATCTCCCGGGCGAGCCCCGCCCCGAACAGCGCATCCACCACAAGCTCCGCACCCTCTAACAGCGCCGGCGTCAGCGGTTCGCAGGGTCCGTCCCAGGCATCCGCATTCACGGCCGCGTCGCCCTTTAATTTGGATGTATCTACGAGCAGGCCGAGGCGCACCGGCCAGTTGATGCCCTTCAGCAGCCGCGCGATGACAAACCCGTCGCCGCCGTTGTTGCCGGGCCCGCACAGCACAACAACCCGCCGCCGGGTCCAGCGACGGCGGATCTCCCGCACCACGGTCGCACCGGCGTTTTCCATCAGGGTGAGGCTTGGCACGCCGGCCTCCACCGCCGCCGCGTCGGCGCGGGACATCTGTTCGACGGTCAGCAGTTCCAAACCACTCGTCATAAACTCTCACAGGTCTGGTGATAATTCCTAAGGGCTACTATAGTCCGCCCCTCGTGGGAGAGAGCAAGGTCTAAACGCGTGAAAATTTGTATTCTGGGTGCGGGCATCGTCGGTGTCGCCTCCGCCTATTACCTCAACAAGGCCGGACACGAGGTCACCGTGATCGACCGCGAGAGCGGCGCCGGGCTGGAGACAAGCTTTGCCAATGGCGGGCAAATCTCCGCCTGCAATACGATCCCCTGGGCCAATCCCCACGTGCCGATGCAGTTGGTCAAGTGGCTGGGCCGCAAGGATGCGCCGCTGCTCTTCCACTTCAGCACTGATCCCATGCTGTGGTCCTGGCTGATCAAGTTCCTGATGAACTGCCGTTCCGCCAAGGCGCTGGAGGGCACGGCTAAGAACATGCGCATGTCGCTCTACAGCCGTGATCTCCTGGATGATATCCGCGCCGACACGGGAATCGACTATGACTATATCGGCCGGGGCATTCTCAACATTCAGAAATCCCAAAAGGACTTCGAGGAAGCCGTCGCCAACGCCGCCCACTTGCGGGAACTCGGCCTGAACAATGTGGTCCTGGGCGGCGAGGCCTGCGTCCAGTTGGAACCCACGCTGGAAACGGTGCAGGACAGGCTGGCCGGCGGGGTGCACACGCCGGAGGATGAAAGCGGCGATGCGCATACCTTCACCCGCAAGCTGGCGTTGGTCGCCGCCAGCCGGGGCGTTGTGTTCCGCTATGGCGAAAGTGTCACCGGACTGGAGGAAGAGGCCGGCCGGGTCACCCGCGTGCTCACGGACAAGGGCGGGCTGGATGTGGACACGGTGGTCCTATCCGTGGGCGCCTATGGTCCGGCGTTGTTGAAACCGCTGGGCCTCAACGTGCCTATTTATCCGGCCAAGGGCTATTCCATGACCATGCCGACAGCGGGACGCAACGGCGCGCCGACCATCAGCATCACCGATGAGGAACACAAGCTGGTCTTCACCCGATTGGGCGACCGGCTGCGGGTTGCCGGCACGGTGGAGTTCGCGGGCTTTAATAAAGAGATCGATCAGGAGCGCGCACGCTCACTCCGCAGTAAGACCGAAGCCCAATTTCCCAGCGCCGGCGACTTCGAACAAGCCACCTATTGGACGGGCCTCCGCCCCCTCACCCCGGACTGCGTGCCGATCATCGGCCGCACGAAGCTGGAGAACCTCTATCTCAACACCGGCCACGGCTCCCTCGGCTGGACCATGGGCGCCGGCTCCGGTAAGGCGATCAGCGACCTGATCAGCGGGACCAAGGCGGATATCGATCTGAGCGGGTATGGCCTGGAGCGGTTTTAGGGGTTTTTCGGCTTTCTTTAGGCGTTACCCGCGGACTTGATCCACGGGCCCACGATTACCCCCCATCCGGCCCTTCCGGCCACCTTCCCCCGCGCCCCCAACCGCGTCATGCCCGAGTTGGGACCAATGTTAATTGGGACCAAGTCTCGGGTAACCATGGATGCGGGGTTACGGACCCCCGACAATCGCTTCGCGAGTCGGGGGCGACGCCTGAACGAGAGTGGGAGGAAATTTCTAACCACAGAGATCACAGAGGACACAGAGATTACGGATATTGGCTTAGCCCCTCTGTGCGCTCTGTGTGCTCTGTGGTGAAAATAAAATGGGTGCGCGGGTCTCGCGACTTCGTCGCTGCCCGCGCATGACGAAGAGAGGGAGCCTACCCCCACAGCTCCCGGACCCAATCCGCCGGGTAGTCCTCGGGGTTGGGGCGGCCGGAGAAAACAACGGCCTTGCAGTTTTCCGGCGGGGTCTGCGCGGCGCGAAGGCGGAACGGCACGCACCAGCCGGCCGGCCACAATTCGCCATCCGGCGCCATGACCGCCACCCAGTCCTGATCGCCATCGTATTTCGCCGCCATCTCCGCGTTGAACGAGTCTCGGATTTCGGGCCGCGATCCGGTCTTTAAGAGAAACACCGAGGTGTTGAACCCCGGCACATAATCGTTGTCCATGATGGCGAAGTCGCTGTCATAGGTGAGCAGCGGATTGATGGAGCCGGTCAGCACCACATCCAGGTCGAAATACAGCATGCGCTCGCCGACGCCCTCAAGATCATCCCGATAGAGCGACACTTTGTTCCACCAGCCCTGATAATCCGGATCGGGCAGCGGCAGATGCCGGATGCCGTCATCCAGGCCCGTGGCGTCTTCGGTAAAACAGACAAAGTCCGGATCGAGGGACGAGTTCCGCCTGACCATGGCGGCCAGCCGGTT
>JAYQGD010000263.1:0-4669 GCA_038140415.1 Rhodospirillaceae bacterium | reverse complement strand
CGCCGGCGCAGGCCGAGCCGTTTTTCCTGAAAGGCTCCAATTCATTGGATTGGGGCATGCAGAACCGGTTAAGCCGCATCTTCAATCCGGAGACCGGGCGCACGGTCATGCTGGCCTTCGACCACGGCTATTTCCAGGGCCCGACCACGGGACTGGAGCGGATTGATCTGCAGATCACCGTGCTGGAGCCCTATGCCGACGTGCTGATGTGCACCCGGGGGGCGCTCAGGTCCTGCATCCCGCCCACAACGCAAAAGCCGGTGGTGGTGCGCGCCAGCGCCGGCCAGAGCATTCTCACCGAACTTTCCAACGAGCTGGTCGCCGTCAGCATCGAGGATGCTATTCGCCTCGACGCCGCCGCGCTGGCCGCCCAGGTCTATATTGGCGCGGAGTACGAGCACAAATCCATCGGCAACGTGATCAAGCTGATCGACATGGGCTCAAAATACGGCATTCCGACCCTCGCCGTGACCGGCGTGGGCGCGGACATGACCCGGGATCAGCGCTATTTCAGCCTGGCCACCCGCATCTGCGCGGAGATCGGCGCGCACTATGTCAAAAGCTATTACTTCGAGCCGGGCTTTGGAAAAGTCGTCGCCGGCTGTCCGGTGCCGATCGTCATCGCCGGCGGCAAGAAGCTGCCCGAATTGGAAGCTTTGGAGATGGCATATAAAGCCGTGGATCAGGGCGCGGCCGGCGTGGATATGGGCCGTAATATCTTCCAGAGCGACTGCCCGGTCGGCATGATCCAAGCCGTCGGCGCCGTCGTCCACAAGAACGAAAAGCCCGAACAGGCGATCAAGATTTACGAAGAGATCAAAGCGGCGGGGTAGCGGCTCTCTATTGGACGTTGCTGTCCGGCGGGGCCAGTTGAACAGTCTTCTGTATCTCCAGGTTGGCGATGCCGTCGGCTGTTCTTAGTTTATCCAGCCCGCTTTCTTCCACCGCACCGGTGATGACGCCGACGGCCTCTAGAACCGATTCAATCGTTAAGCCTGCGGCCTTACAGCTATCGGCAATTTCCGAAATGCGCGGCAACGCAGAGTCTTCCACCAGCAAAGATACCTTAACCTGTGCCATCTAAATCAACCTCCGGCAGGGTTTGCCGGCAGAGTATAGAAGATGGCCGCTCCTTCGGTCTACTCCGGCGCTTGCACCAACCCGTTCCCCAGGTCCCGGGGGGGCAAATATATATCAGAGGCGGTCGCCGCCAACACATCCCACAGTTTTTGACCTCTGGCTTTGTCGTCCTGTTGGGCATACATGCCCGCCACCCCGGCAACATGAGGCGTCGCCATGCTGGTGCCGCTGATCGTGTTATAGCGCATCGGCATGAGCCACGTGGAAAACACGTCCACGCCGGGCCCGGCGATATTCACTTCGCCGCCATCGGGGTTAATCCCGCCATTGGAGAAATAGGCGATCCCTAAACTCTCATCGACAGCGGCCACCGCCATGATCGATGGGCAGTTGGCCGGCCGGCTCACCGGAGCGATGTAACTCGGACGTTGACTGTCGTTGCCGGCCGCCGCGACAATCAGCGACCCCGCCGCCAGGGCTCTTTGCGCGACGTTCTCATAGGTCACCGAGTAAGGGTCGCCGGGGTGGACCCGGCTGCCGAGCGACATGGAAATAACTTGGCAGCCGCTCTGGATGGCCCAGTTAATGCCCGCCAGAATGCCGCCGTCCACACCGCTACCGGCATCGTTCAGCACCTTGCCGGCGTAAATATCCGCCGCGCCCGACACGCCATACCGCCGGGTCCCGTTGTAGAGAAAGCTGCCCAAGGCCGTCCCGATGCAGTGGGTACCGTGGCCATTACCGTCGTGTGCCGTTTCCCCCGGAACGAATGATTGGGCGGTAATATTGCGTCCCTGAAAATCCGGGTTGGTTTGATCGAGACCGGTATCCAATACGGCGATCTTGATGCCTTCCCCGGTTGCGTGAGAGGCTGCCGCCCCTACTGCCTGAATCCCCCAGGTCGCGGATTCATTGTTCTGATAGCGGCTGCCGGCAGGGGCTGCGGGGGACGCCCCTGTTTCCGAGGCTGAACCGGCAACCCGGTTCACGACATCGGCGACACCGTGGGAATAGCCCCGGAGATAATCGTGGCTGACGGACTGGGTCCCCGAACCCCCGGGCAGGGATTGATGCCCTAACCGGTTGCGTGGGTCATTCACCGAAGCGGCACAAACAACCTATTCCCGCTCCGTGGCAACGACATTGTCCTTATCGTCCGACATAAGAGAAGCGGCAATGGATGAATCGTGCTGGTCCGGCAACACCGCCACGGAAAGATGCTCGAGATACAATCCATTAGATGTCAGATCGGCAGTCTCCGGCGCCCCATCTCTGAAATCGCTGGATGTGGCGATCTTCAGTCCTGTTTTATCCGCCAGGGACTTCACGTTTCGGCTGGTGGCATCGCCCTTGGCGTGCTTGTACACAACCAGTGTCCGGCCGGTGAAGGGAACACCGCCGATGATATCACGCGGTTGATTGACCATGTTTTATCCTCCTTCTGGTTCTCAGGTGGGCGCATGACGGTCCACGCTTCTACCAGGAAGACGTCATTCAGCGGCAAATTGTGAAGTTTTACGGGAGGGGTGTTTCTGATGTCACCGGAGCGCGGCTTCGATATTGCCGCCGTCGACGGTGAGAACGGCGCCGGTGGTGCTGGGTGACAGCGCCAGATCAACGAAGGCTTTGGCGACATCGTCGGCGGTCACTTCCCGGCCTAAAAGATTGCCGCTCATATAGTCTTTTTCAGTGAGCCCCCGCGCCGTCGAGCGCGCTTTGATCATCTCATCAGTCAATAGCCCGGAGCGGATGCGGTCCGCGTTGACCCCGCCGGTGCGGATGCCATCCTTGCCGTGATCGAGCGCGTATTGCCGCACCAGAAACAGCGTCGCCGCCTTGGGCAGGCCGTAGGGGCCAAAATCCCTGCCCGGATTGACCGCCTGTTTGGACGTGTTGAACAGCAGGCATCCGCCGGTCCCGCCGGCGGCGTTTTGCGCCCGCATGATCCGCACCGCGTTCTGGGCCACGGTCTGGTGGGCGAAGAAATTCAGCTCGAAGCTTTTCCGCAAAATCGCGTCATCGACCGTGCCGATCTCCCCCTGCCAGGCGGCGCCGGCGTTGGACACCACAATATCGACGCCGCCGAAGGCTTTGCAGACCTGATCAAAGGCCCGGCGCACGGAGCGTCCGTCGGTCACATCGCAAGCGAGGCCCAGTCCGCCGATCTCTGCCGCGACCGATTGCGCCGGCTTTTCTTGGAGATCCAGAACCACGACCGCGGCGCCCTGAGCCGCGAAAGCCCTAGCCGTCGCCGCGCCGATGCCGGAGCCGCCGCCGGTGACCACACAGACCTGGCCTTGGAGAGGCGGCGGAGCGTCTGCGGCCCGCTTGGCGGTTTCCGGGGACCAGTATTCAATATCGAAAATGTCGGCCTTGGTCGCGGGCGTGAACCGGCCAAGCTTCTCGGCCGCCGTGATCACCTCCACATTGGTTTCCGCCAGATCGGCGGCGATCTTGGCTGCCGCCGGCGTCTCGCCGATGCCGAACAGGCCCAGACCGGGGACCAGGGCCACGCGCGGGTCGGGATCGTGCATCTGATAGCCGCCGCCCCGGCGTGCGTTCTGCGCCTCAAAGAACTTCGTATAGGCCGCCCGGTAACGCTCCACCACCTTGGCCACATTCGCCGGATCAGCGCTCTCCAGGATCACCGGGGCGGGCTTAGTCCAAATTACATGGTCCGGGGTCGCCGGCCCCGCCGTTCCATAGCGGCGCACATCCCGGCCGTTCACATACTCGAGAATGGCTTTGTTGGTGCGGAAGTCCAGAACCTTGGCCCCGGCGCCGCCGGCCAACGCGCCCCGCAATGCCGGTGCGATCTCCGCCAAGCTGGGTTTAGCCGGGAGGCCTTTGGCTTGGGACAGCTTCCGGGCCGAGGCGTTCTTCAGCCGCGCTTCCGCCAGGGACACCAGCCGGGTCATGATCTCGTAGGCGTCCTCCGCCGAGTCTGCGAAGGTGAACAGCCCGTGCTTCATCACCAGGACGGCTTCGGCGTCGGGCTGTTCGCGCCAGGCGGCGGCCGCTTTCTTGGCCAGGGCGAAACCGGACATGGCGTATGGCAGGACAATAACGCCCTTGCCCAAAACCCGTTCCGCCAATTTTTGGCCGTCGGGCTGGTTGGTCAGCGCCAGCACCGCATTGGCGTGGGTGTGAAGGACGACGTTGTGGGGGAAAAAGGCGTGGAACAGGGTCTCGACCGATGGACGCGGCGCGTCCGGGCCCAGCTTCGCCGCGGTCAACAGCCGCAGCATATCTTCATCGTCTAAGGCTTTGCGCGCCTCAACGGTTTGCAGATCGGCCAGATTGAGCGCGGGAAACCCGGCGGGCGTGGCCGCCGCCATATCCTGGCCGCTGCCTTTGACATAAAGCGCGTCCACGGCCTCTCCGGTCAGGGTCTTGGCGCGCAGTTTCACAGACGCATTGCCGCCACCATGGCGCACCAGGGCCGGTTCCGCGCCCAGCAGCCGCGACGCATAGACCGTTTCCGCCAAGGCTTTCGGCGCACCCTTTTGCCGGCGGGCGAACGCTTGGGTGGCTTTTTTCGACCATTGGTTTCTCATGGTCGGGGAGTGTGCCCATATTCCCGAACGAG
>JAYQGD010000262.1:0-4675 GCA_038140415.1 Rhodospirillaceae bacterium | reverse complement strand
ATTTACAATTTTGATACAGCCTGTTCGTCGCCTTAATACATGGATGGTGTTTAAATCAAATCGAGTTATAGACGCCTAACAGCATTTTCTTTGCGTCTCCGGCCAATTTTTGTTCGAGACATCACATTTTGGCTATCAGTTTGGGGCTCGATGAGGTATGGCTGATTTTCAGCCAAAGGACCTCGCATTCCTTCCTTTGATACCTCATCGACTAAACTAAATGGGACCGGTCAACGGTCCCATTTTTTTGTTTGAATTCCTGATAATTGTTCCCATTTAAGTGGAAGATGACGGTCTGGTGCGCCGCCGGGGAATTGATCCTGCGGAGAATAGACTTAGGATAGCCCAACTTCAAGTTGAGGAACGCATACATGTCAGGTGAGTTACAGAATATTCTTTTGGTCGAGGATGAAGCGGATATCCAGGCGGTCGCCAAGATGGCCCTGGAATCCATCGGGGGGTTTTCGGTCGAGGTGGCCAATTCGGGCATCGAGGCCTTGGAGGTCCTCAAGGGCCATAATACCCCGGATTTGATGCTGCTGGACGTCATGATGCCCGGCATGGACGGCCCCACCACCTTTGAAGAGGTTCGCAAGATCGATCACCTGAAGGACATCCCGATCATCTTCATGACCGCCAAGGTGATGGAAAGCGACAAGGAACAGTATAAATCTCTGGGCGCGGCCGGCGTTATCGCCAAGCCGTTCGACCCGATGACCCTGGCCGATCAAATTCGCGGTCTTTGGGCGGAACACGGTTAAGACCAGCGAGGAGAAGAATATTAACGACGCGGCTCTTTCAGACAAACTCCAGGCGAAACTCGCCAAGCTCCGGGAATCCTTCGCCGCCAGCCTGACCGAACGGCTCGGTATTCTGGACACCGCCATCGCCGAGATCACCGCCAACCCGCCGGCCGATCAACAACTCGCGTCCCTGCAGGACCTGCGCAACGCGACCCACAAGCTGGCCGGCACTTCGGGCACTTTCGTCTATCCCGACCTGGGCCAAGCCGCGTTTGAACTGGAAGAAGTCTGCGACGGCCTGCTGGCCGCGGCGGCCGAGATCAGCGGCGACGACCAAGCCAAGCTCAGCGGCATGGTCGCCAAATGCCACGAACTGGCGCAGGTATAGACCTAAGCCAATCAGGGGTCGTCATCCCCCGGCCCCACCTGAGTTTTCCCAAATAAATTGCTGGAAGCCGTCCGGCCGATCCTGGTAAACAAAAACCCGTCGGAAACAACAGGATTTTGGCTGCGGCACCATGAGCGAGTCACGAAAACTCGAAATCACCATCGTCGATGACGACCCCGAAATGATCGAGGTCATGACCGCGCTGCTCACCGCAGAGGGGCATACCGTCCGCTCGTCGGTCGCCGGCATTCCAGCCCTCTCCGAAATCGCCGCCGCCAAACCCGACTGCGTGCTGACCGACCTGATGATGTCGGCTTTGGACGGGATGGAACTCTGCCGCGAAATCCGCAAACGGAAGCCTCTCAACAAAACCGTGATCATCATGGTCTCGGCGCGCGACCGCGGCGCCAATGATTTCATTTCGAAGCCCATCGACCTTAAGGCCTTCGCGGCTCAGGTCGAAGCCATCGTCGCCGGCGTGAGTGAAGCCGGCTCCGCCGTCCTCGACGGCGGCGGCGGCGTGCCGCCGGTTTCTCTTTAGAGTTTTCCAAAAAAAAAGCGGGCCGAGGCCCGCTTTTAAGTTTGTGGGGGGTGAGAAGCGCTTAGCGGTGCCGTTGGGTGCTGATTTTCTGCACCTTGAAGACGTTTTGGGCGAAGCTGATCCGGCCCTTTACATCCAAATGATCCAGCATCTGCCGCAGATTGCGGTTTAGCCGGGCGCTGCCGGACTCCGTTTCGTACCAATATTCGCTGTGACGGGCGGAGGTGCGGATCGGCCGGTGATGCTCGTACCCGCTGAACGAGACGAAGAATTCCTCGATCTCGTCAATGTCATCACCGTTGAACCCGTTGAACACCAGCGTATAGGCAGACGGCAGACGGCTGTGCTTATGACCGTCGCCGCCGTGTTTGTGGGCCGGTCGCGCCGGTCATCTTCGTCTTCGCCTTCGCCGTGATCATGGTCATGATCGCGATCCACCAGATGGGCCAGCTTTTCCGACAGCACGGCCCCCAGATCATGGGCCAAGGTGTGGGAGAGGTTTCCCACATGCCGCAACAGGCAGTCCCGGTTGCAGTCCGGCGGCGCATTGCGGGTGGCCGGAAAGTCCACCTCAAAGTTTCCTAGCCGTTGGCCGGACCGGACGTTCAGCAACCGGCCCTCGATCCGCGACGTGATCTTGGTCGTGTAGCCGACTGAATTGCGGCTGGCGAAGATGGTGAAGATCACCGCGACGTCAATGGGCGGCCGGTTGATTGACCGGGCGATGTCGATGATTTCGTCATCGGTCCGGAATATGCGACCCTGCACGAAATCGTCCAGGGTCACCGCGGTTTCATCATAGACGTCGAAGCCCTCGTCGCTGAGCTCGTTGCTGAGCGCATCCAGCACGCGGCCGAATATCCGGCTGTCCCGGGGGACCGCGTCCGGATCGGCATCCTCTCCCATAATGATGAGGTTAGGCTGTTCAGCCGCCAGAGAAGGGCCGCTGTAGATCAGGCAAGAGACCACAGTCAGTCCCAATGCCATAAGTGACATAAAAGGTGTCATCGTTTCCTCCTATCCAAAGTAGAGCGTCTTGCTCGCTACCCCTATGCACCGGCCAGAGGCGATTTTTCGCGGTTCGGAGAAAAAATTTTCAAATTTCTTCAAAACCCCCTCTGACCCCGTCATAGACAGGGCAGGAAAACGGAGACCCGCGATCATGACCACTCAAACCAACGCCCTTGCCGAAATAGCCCTGGCTCTGTCCATGGCGTTTTTCAGCATTATGGTGCTGACCCTGGTCTCCGTGGGGGCGGCCGTCCCCGAAAGGGCTAAGCAGGCGGGCGTTGATCTGCCGCCCGTTGTCCGCGTGGCCGGCGCCCGGCCCTCATCCGCAACGACGACGACCGTGGAGCCCGCCGAGTTGCTCATCTATCACCAGGGCCGCTTTCTGACCGCCGCATTGGAAGAAGCGGCGCGGGCAGACCTGGCGTCCGGCCGGTTTACCGTGTTGGCGGTCGATCCGGCGCTCAACGCCGGGGAGGTGATCAGGCTGCGCCAAAACCTGCCTGAGGAGTTGACTGTCACGGTCCTGACCGAGGCTTGGCTGAAGACTTTGAAAGAGGGGATGAAATGTCGTTCAAAAGTAAAGTGTATGCCGTACTGGCCGTTTTTGGCGTTTTGGCGGGTGTACCGGCGGAGAGCTGGTCCACGGGCCTGGCGCGGAACGACATCAAGAAATTGGTCATCCAGGAAGCCGAAGCCACGGATGTCCCGCCGGCGTTGGCTCTTGCCGTGGCCAAGGTTGAATCCGATTTCAGCGCCAAGGTCGTCAGTTCCGCCGGCGCGCGGGGCGTCATGCAGATCATGCCTAAGACGGCAAAGGATGAATTCGGCATCGATCCCGATGAGCTGTGGAACCCGAAACTCAACGTCCGCCTCGGCATCGATTTCCTGTCCCGGCTTTACCATCAGTATGGCCAACGGTGGGAATTGGCCTTGTCCCACTACAACGGCGGCACGTTGAAAGGCAAAGGCGAAGACGCAAAACCCCACGGCTATACAAGAAAATACATCCGGGCCGTCCTGGATTGGCGGAAGCGCTATGAGGATCAAGCCGCCATCTGGCGCGTCGCGGACGCGGCACCGGCGGAAACAAAATCGGACGGCTGGTCGCCGGCGCGCACCCAGGTCAAAGAAAGTATCCGCAAGGAACTGAAGAGCTATCGGAAGAAAACCACTTCGTCCGTCGACCAACCGGAAGAGCCCAAGGGCATGCTCAGCGACGGCTGGGGCGATGATGACGTCCGGTCGTCCTCGAAGCGCCCGTCCCGCCGGGGCGGCTCCCGCTGGGGGCAGCGGTCCGGTGTGACGGACGGCTGGGACGACGACCGGAGCCGTATCGGGGATGATCGGGGATGGCGTTCCTTCCGCGGGTTCGGCCAGTCGTTCGAGGATCGTCTCCGTCGCGCCCGGGAGGAATTGGATGATTTCGGTCCGGGCCGGTCACGCCGGCGCGGGTAGGAATTCAGTTGCATCCGCCGGGAAATCCTTAAAAATGAACAAATTAAAAAAAACACGCATTGGTGTTATGGACGATACCACGACAATCATGTCCCGGTCCGGCGCATCCGGAGAAATGGTGGCCGACTTTCGCGCCATCGCGGATATGGCCGCGCCGGACGATGCGCCGAAGTATCCGCCCGTTCCGCTGATCAAATGGCTGGCCAAGGTGCTGGTCGGCCTGGGCGGTGGTCCCAAAAAGGACATGCCGGTGTTCGAACTTTGTCATTTGGTTCATGCGCTCAACGCGGCCGATGACGGGACCCCCGCCGCAGACCGCCGGATGGGTTTCTTCTTCGGGATCGAGGTCGCTCGTCCCGTGCTCTATCGCGCCTGGTTCCGTGAACGCGCAACGAACTTACCCGTGGACCGGATCGAATTGGGCAAAGAAGATCTGACGATCACCTATCCCGACGGGACTTTTACCGTTCGTTTTGGACGGGCGCCCTATCTGGCGGCGATTTTTGTGTTCATTTCCGGCTAGTAAGGCTACGCCCA
>JAYQGD010000261.1:0-4679 GCA_038140415.1 Rhodospirillaceae bacterium | reverse complement strand
AAACAACAGCACGTGGAAGAACTGTGAAGAGGCCAAACAAACATCCCATTCTTCAAGTAACTCGGGTACGGCATTGGCAAATGCGATGACAAACAGGGCCGGCAGCCAGCGCCAGCCGGAAACGGCCGCAACGGCGAACGTCAGCCCTGCCGACAGATCAATGACGGACAGATCACCTTCAGGCGCCAGCGCACGCTGACCGTGATAGGCAAACGTATAGAAGGCCGCATAAGCGGCTATCCATTTTGGGTTATGCATCGCGGCTGGGGCCCCTGTTATTTTTATCTCACGCTTCTTATGAGCGTTCCCGTAATACATAATTAGTTGCGGTACCGGTCTTGGTAATCCCCGAGCCGATACCACTTATGGTAAGTTGGGGGACCTCAACGCAAAATGCAATAGGGGAGAATTTGTCTGATGGAACAAAATGTAGCCAGCAGCGATAAAATCCTGCGGATCGTGATCGGCATCGGGCTGATCTCCTTTGCCAACTTCGGCCCGGAGACCGGCTACAACTATATCGGCTGGATCGGCATTGTTCCCTTGGTGACCGCCTTTCTGGGGATTTGCCCCAGCTATATGATTTTCGGCATCAAAACCAACCGGACCAAGGACTCGACGGCCAACTGAGCCCCCTACCCCAAACCCATCATTTCACACATGGCGGCACCCGTATCGCGGCGCCCATATAGCGGTGCATGGCACAAAAAGGGTGATTTAAGGCTGTCTGGTGCCAGGCACTTTACTATGGGTAGCATCGGCCTCGGGAAATCGATCAAGTCATCTCCCCTGCATTGAATTTTTGAAGCCGGAGCCCAGTTATATGGTTAGTGGCCGATAATGCCCTAGGGAACTTATATTCATGCACGCAACCACGGCGCTTATCATCGCGTCCTTCTCCACCGCAGCCATGTCTGTGGTGTTCCTCCTGCTGTGGCGCACCACGCGCGGAGTCGGCGGGCCCTTGGAATGGTTCATTGGCAGTGGTCTGCTCTTTTTGGCGGGCATGTTGTTCTTCTAGCGAAGCGTCATCCCCTCCGACGTCACGATCATCGCCGCGAACGCAGTGCTCACCAGCAGCTACCTAATTTTGTTGCGGGGCGTGACAAAGTTTGTTTCTCAAGCTTTTCCCAGGCGCGTCATCGCGGCCGCCGTGGCGCTGTATGCCGCCGCCTTCGCTTATTTCCTTTGGTCGAACCAGGCTTTGTCGGCCGCGCCGTGGCCAGCTCCGCGCTCCACGCCCTGTGCTACTTCGCCATGGCCTACTACCTGGTTCGGCATCGCGGGGAGAATAGATGGGGGGCACAATTCTGGGCCGCGGTGTTTGTAACACTGTCCGGCGCCACGATGTTCAGCACCCTCAGCTACGCTGTCATCGATGTCGGCACCGGTCCCTTTATCGAACTGCCGGCGGTAAAGTTCCGGATTATCTCAAGCCCGGTCCTGAGCCTGGCCTGGGGACTGTCCTTGGTGGTCGCCACCATGCAGCGGCTAGTCGAGGCGGAGCGCCGGGCAAAAGAAGATGTCTTGCGGTTGAATTAAGCTCTGGAGCAGGCAAGCCACGCCAAATCCGAATTCCTGGCGAATATGAGCCATGAACTGCGTTCGCCCTTGAATGCCGTCCTGGGCTACTCCGACTCGATACGCCAAAACGTGTTCGGTCCTCTCGAGAACGCGAAGTACATGGAGTATGTGGAGCATATTCACCAGTCCGGAACGCACCTGTTGGGCCTGATTAGCGATATTCTTGATATCTCTAGTATCGAAGCCGGCGCCATACACCTGAGTGACGACATCGAGAACGTCAAAGATTTGGTTGTCGATTCCATCGAGCTGTTAAGACCGACGGCGTCAGAGAAGCACGTCAATCTCAACCAGAATATTGCCGACGACCTTCCGTTGATCCGCGTTGATAGGATGCGGATAAAGCAAGCCCTCATCAACCTGTTGACCAACGCCATCAAATTTACCGAGTCGGGTGGTAAAGTGACACTTGAGGCCGAGAGTTAGTCGGACGGTTCAATGACCATCACCGTGACCGACACCGGGATCGGCATGACCGATGACGAGGTCGGGATTGCCCTCACTCAGTTCGGCCAAATCAACTCATCTGCTTTGAATGCCCATGGCGGAACCGGTTTGGGCTTACCCATCAGCCAGCAGTTGATTGAATTGCACGGCGGTGAGTTTTCGATCCAAAGCGCCAAGGGAGAGGGCACCAGCGTGGCCATTAAGCTGAACCCGGACCGGGTGATTTCCGCCTAACGAATTCGGCCGAGGCCTCCCCTACCCCAGGCCCATCATCTCGCAGGTGGCCGTGAAGATCGGACTGCCGGGTTCGTGCAGGCGGTTCGCCATTTGGAAGTGATTATCGCCGGCATAGAAGTTATCCGCCACGGTCCGGCCCGAGGCTTTGAGTGCCGTCGTGAATTCCTTGCTCTGGCGCTGGAACTCCGTTAATTCCTCGCCGCCCCAGCCGGTGACCACCGCCGGCGGCATCCGGTCCAGCACGGACATGGGCGACAACCGGTCCGCCGCCGCCTCATCCAGGAACAGATAGTCGTTGCGGGCACTCAATCGCACCGGCTCCAGATCATAGAGCCCGCTGATGCTGGTCAGTCACTTGATCAAATCGGCGGGGGCGCCAAATTCACCCGCCCAGTCCGTCCCCGCCACCATGGCCGACAAGTGCCCGCCGGATGAATGGCCGGAAACGTAAATGCGGTCCGGATCAATGCCGAACTCGCCGGCGTACTCATATACGTAGGCCGTCGCCGCCCGGCATTGGCGCACCATCTCATCCAAGGAGATATCCGGAGCGAGAGCGAAGTTCACCACCACATAGACGCAACCCTTGGCCACGAAGGCCGGCGCACCGGACCCGGCGCCGTCCGCCGTGCCCGCCCGCCACGCGCCGCCATGGGTATAAATCATCGCCGGGCGGGACCCGTCCGCCTCTCCGTAGACGTCGATATATTCCGCATCCGTGGGCCCGTACGCCAGGCCCAGCCGGCAGGGCAACATCCGGCGCGCGTTGGCGGTCTCCTCCGCCTGCCGGGCTTGGTGGTCGTTGATATCGGGCACCAAGCTCGCCTGATTATAGGCGTCGTTCAGCTCGGCTTGGGTAAAGTTCCGATAGACCAGCGGCTCGGACATCGCGCCCGCCTAGTGCTTGGGCTGGTGTATGACGGCCCAGACTTTTTCCGCCGAGAGCGGCATGTCGATATGAGTGACGCCGTGATCCTTCAGCGCATCCACCACTGCGTTGACCACCGCCGGCATGGCGCAGGCGGTGCCCACTTCGCCCGCGCCTTTGACGCCCAGCGGGTTGGCCTCGGTAAAGGTCGGGTTGTCCACCAGCTCGAAGGCCGGGAAATCGCTGGCCCGGGGCATGGCGTAATCCAGGAACGACCCGGTCAACAACTGACCCGAATTCTCATCATACTGCAGGCCTTCCATCAGGACTTGGCCCGCCCCTTGGCCGATGCCGCCGTGAATTTGACCATCCAGGGTCAGCCGGTTGATGATGGTGCCCACATCGCTGACCGCCACATAGCGGACCAGATCAACGCCGCCCGTGTCGGGATCGACCTCCACCTCGCAGACATGACAGCCGTTGGGATAGTTGGGCGCCTTGCCGGTAAACACGCCTTCCTCGGCAAAGCCCGCTTCCATGTCCGGGGGCAGTTGCTCCGGCTGGAAGGCGACCTTGATCACCTCGTCGATGGAGACTTCTTTATCCGTGCCGGCGACCACAAAGCGGCCGTCGTCGAATTCGATATCGCTGAGACCGGCCTCCAAAATATGCGCGGCGATTTTGCGCCCCTTTTCGACCAGCCCATCGGCCGCCGCCAGCGCCGCGCTCGAGCCGTAGGAGGAGACCCGGGAGCCGCCGGTGCCGTTGCCCTGGGCCAGCGCGTCCGAGTCCCCTTCGATCACCCGCACCCGATCCGGATCGATGCCGAGCCGGTCGCAGACCACGATCTTGTACATGGCGGCATGGCCCTGGCCATTGTCGGTGGTGCCGACGGAAATCGTCGCGCTGCCGTCTTCGGCAAAAGCAATATCGGCGAATTCCTGACCGACGCCGCCCGCGGCCTCCACGTTGTTGGCGAGACCGAAGCCGCGCAGCTTGCCCGCTTTGGCCGAAGCCTCTTTGCGCGCCGCAAATCCGGCGAAATCGATCTTGCTCAGCGCGTCGTCCATGCTTTTCTCGAACTCCCCGCAGTCATAGACCGGACCCAAAGGCGTCTTATGAGGCATGATGTCGGACGGGATGATATTACGCCGGCGCAGCTCGAACCGGTCGATGCCGGTCTGTTCGGCCGCGATGTCGATCAACCGCTCCAGGATATACGCCGTGTCGGGCCGGTTTGACCCCCGGTACGGATTGGTCGAGCCGGTGTTGGTAAAGACGCCGGTGATCTTGTGGAACGCCGTCGGGAAATTGTAGACGCCCGTGAGCCCGCCGATGCTGAGCATCGTGTGCATGAAGGCCAGCGGCGACAGATACGCACCCAGGTTGGCGACGATGTCGGCGCGGATCGCCAGGAACTTGCCGTCCGCATCCAGGGCGAGCTCGGCCACGGCCTGCTTGCCCCGGCCCTGGTAATCGCTCAACAGCGATTCCTGGCGGTCGTTTTCCCACTTCACCGGCCGGCCCAGCCGGCGGGACGCCC
>JAYQGD010000260.1:3780-4680 GCA_038140415.1 Rhodospirillaceae bacterium | reverse complement strand
ACCTACGCCGCCCAGGGCGCGATTATATATGTGTAGATCGCCAGGGGATGCGGGGCAACGCTGAATTTTAACGGCGCGCTCATCCTGATCCCCATGCTGCGCTATTTGCTGACCTTCATCCGTCAATCCGTGTTCGGACATGTTGTGCCCGTGGACGAAAGCATCGCCTTTCACAAACTGGTCGGCCACGTCCTCATGTTCTTTTCCGTGGTCCATACGGTCATGCACTTTCTGAACTACACCACACTCGACCAGCCCTTCGCGGTGAGCCTGTTTCAGACCCAAGCCGGGCTGACCGGATTTCTGTTGCTGCTGGTGTTTGGTGTGATGTGGGTCTGCGCGCTCGACTTTATTCGGCGAGGCGGGCATTTCGAGCTTTTCTACATCACCCATTTTGCCTTTGTCGTGTGGTTCATTTTAGCGCTTCTGCATGGACCGGTGTTTTGGCAATGGGCCACGTTGCCGATCCTGGGGTACGCCCTCGAACGGCTGATACGATTCAAGCGCACCCATCAAGCCATGCCCATCAACGAGATGAATCCCCTACCGTCCGGCGTGACCAGGCTCGATCTCTCCATTCCGGACGGCTACCGCTACCGGTCGGGCGACTATGTCTTTATTAAAGTTCCGGGCGTCTCCAAGTACGAATGGCACCCTTTTACGGTGACGACGGCCCCGGAAGAAAAAGGCATTCTGTCGGTCCATGTCAGAAGCCTGGGCAATTGGACCCGCCGGCTCTACACTCTCGCCAAGGGCCACCTCAACGACGCGCCCGGAGAATTGGGGGAAGCCTATATCGACGGCCCCTACGGCACGCCCAGCGCGCATATTTTTGAACCCAAGGTCGCGGTCCTGGTCGGCGCCGGAATTGGGGTCACGCCCTTTGCCGCCATCCTGAAA